>NZ_JBTRXV010000003.1:18933-129302 GCF_054608695.1 Thiomonas sp. | reverse complement strand
CCCCCCGAGGGGGCGCTCGCCCGCCTCGCTGGTTTTGTCGCGGCTCTGCGGCTGGCTCGGCGCTGCCTCGTCCAAGGTCCGCACGCGCGCATGCGGATGGATGTTGTCGGCTTCCGGCGCAATGTCCAGCGGCTCGTCCAGCCCCTCCACCTGTCCGGGGTCGTGGTGCGGCAATTCGCCGTCGCGGTTGAAGCGCCGGGCCACTTGCAGGAAGCGAAAGCACATCAGGCCCGAGCCGAGGGGAATCGCGAGATAGACGGTCCACATCGGCCATTCCAGGTCGGACGAGACCTGCGAGGTATGGCCGATCTTCCACACCATGATGCCGCCCAGTGTGGCGATGACGCCTGTGAACAAGGCCCCAGCCAGCAGGCCGAACAGAATCATCGCCTTGCGCCGCGCGGGCGCCAGGCGGTTGACCAGCACGTCGACGCCGACGTGGATGCCGGTGCGCACGCCGTAGGCCGCGCCGAACTTGGCCATCCACACGAACATGAAAATGCACAGCTCCTGCGCCCAGCTCAGGTTGATGCGCAGCAGCCAGTCTTGCAGGCCGGGAATGGGCATGCCGGCTACGTAGCGATGCACGACGGCGACGAAGATCAGCAGCGTGGCGGCCGCCATCAGTGCGGCGATCAGCGTTTCTTCAAGCCGGTCGAGCGCGCGCCCGGCAAGGTTCGGGGGATGCATGGAAAGACTCCGCAGGGGCCGGAAAAACGAAGAAGCCCGCGCGCCCAAACCTGCGCCACGGGCTTCTTCGGGCAATCACGCGATCACAACTTGGCCGGATCGAACCCCGTGGCCTTGAACACCTCGTCCATCAGCGCCTTGGGCACGCGCGCCTGGGCCTCGGCATACACCGGTGTCATGGCTTTTTTCCACGCCAGCCGCTCGGCCGGGGTGAGCGCCAGCACCTGGCATTTGCCGGATTTGCGCACGGCCTCGGTGGCGTCTTCGTTGTCTTTGCGCGCCACGCTGTTGGCGAACTCGGTCGACTCTTTCATCGCCTGATCCAGCGTTTTGCGGATGTCCGCCGGCAGGCCTTCCCAGAACGGCTTGTTGACGATCACCGCATAGCCCAGATAGCCATGCTGGGTCTGGGTCATGAACTTCTGCACCTCGAAGAATTTCTGCGTGTAGAAGTTCGACGGCGGGTTTTCCGTGCCGTCCACCACGCCGGTCTGCAGGGCCTGGTACACCTCTGAGAAGGCCAGCACCTGCGGAATGGCGCCAATGGCGCGCATTTGCATTTCGAGAATCTTGCTCGACTGGATGCGCATCTTCAGGCCCTTGGCGTCCGCCGGGCTGCGCAGGGCCTTGTTGGCGCTCATGTCCTTGAAGCCGTTGTCCCAGTACGCCAGGCCGAGAATGCCCTTGCTGTCGAGTTTTTTCAGCAGCCCCTGGCCGATCGGCCCCTGGGTGATCTTGTGCAGCTCCTCGTAGTTGCCGAAGATGTAAGGCAGGTCGAACAGCTCGAATTCCTTCGCTCCCAACGGCCCGAACTTGGCCAAGGAGGGCGCGAGCATCTGCACCGAGCCGAGCTGGAGCGCCTCCAGTTCTTCCTTGTCCTTGTAGAGTTGGCTGTTGGGATACACCTCGACCTTGACCCGCCCTTGCGTGCGTTCCTCGGCCAGCTTCTTGAAGTGTTCGGCCGCCGCGCCTTTGGGCGTGTTCGGCGCAACCACATGGCTGAACTTGATGACAATGGGTTGCTGCGCCCGCAGGATGGCAGGGGCGAAGAGCATGGGGGCGGCGGCAACGAGTTGGCGGCGTGTGATGGGCATGATGGGTCTTGTGAACGTATAGTTTCGAGTGGCAACAAAATGTTGCAATCGAAACTATACCGCCGCATGCAGTCGTTCTTGTCAGGCTGCGCCCCCATGGTTTCCTACAGCAGGGAGTATGCCGAAGCCTAGGGCCTGTGCGCTTGCGTTTTGACGCATGGTGAGGATTGCCCATGCCCAGCGACATTGCGGTGGGCGCGGCACAATCGCACCGCATTCGCCCATCGCGCCGACCGCCCCCATCCATCACACGCCGCCATGTCCACGCCTGCCAACAGCATCAGCGACGCCCACGCGCCGCTTCTCTCCTGGATCACGGCCCTGGGCTGGGCCGGAGTCATCCCCTTCGCCGCCCTCGCTGCGACCTCCTGGGCCAGCCCGGCCGATGCCTTGATGCAGCCCTTCGCCCTCGGCCTGCTCAGCGCCTATGCAGCGCTGGCGCTGAGTTTCCTCGGAGCTGTGCATTGGGGTGTGGTGCTGGCACGGCCGCTGCATGACGCGCCCCTGCAACGCCTGGCGCTGCTGTGGGGCGTGGCCCCAAGCCTGCTGGCGCTGGGCTGCCTGGTGATGCCGCGTGCCTGGGGCCTGCTGGCGCTGGCTCTGGTGGTTTTGCTGACGCGCGCCATGGACGGCCTGCTCTGGCCCGGCTACGCCCGCGCCGCGCAGGACGCAGGCTGGCCGGATGCCGCACGCTGGACCCGGCTTGCGGCCGATTGGCTGCGCTTGCGCACGCGTCTGACGGCGGTCGTGGTGCTGTGCCTGGCGGCCGGTTGGGCCTCGGCGCATTTCCGCGCGTAGAGCCGGCCGGGTTCGAGGTGCCAGGGCGGCGATCAACGCGACGCGGCGGCTGCGGGCGACTGGCGGGCGGAGTTAGCCGAATGGCTCCGCGCAGCAGCCGGGCCAGGCGACGCGTGACGGCGTGACGACCCGTTGAGCGCAGTTGGGAACGCGTTGCGACCGCTCACGCGCGCAGTTCGGCCACTGCCGAGGCGTAGGCCTTCCAGAACGCGGCGTCCAGCGCATGGGCGAAGTTCAGGCGCATGCGGCTGCTGGGTTCGGCCTGCGGGTCGAACAAGCGGCCCGGAGCGAGCAGATAACCCTGATCGAGCAGGCGCTGGGCCAGACGGTCGGCGTCCACGCCCGTGTCCACCCAGCCGAACATGCCTTGCGCCGGAGCCTCGAAACGGCAGCCCTGCGCCAGCGCCTGACGCACCGCCTGCTTGCGCGCAGTGCCCAGGCGTTCGCGCAGTTGCTGCGCCTGGCGCCGCAGCACGCCTTGCTGCAGCAGCATCGCCAGGCTGCGCTCGGTCAGCGCCGGCGAGGTGAGGTTGCTCAGCAGCTTCTGGTCGGTCAGGCGCTCGATGCGCTCGCGCGAGGCCGCCACATAACCCACCCGCCAGCCCGGCGCCAGCAGCTTGGAAAAGCCGCTGATGAACAGGGTGTGATCGAGCGCGTCCATCGCCGTCAGCAAGGGCGATGGCTGTTCGCTCAAAGGGCCGTAGACATCGTCTTCGACGATGAGGAAGCCATGCTCGTGCGCCAACTGCAGCAAGCGGTGCGCGTTGGCCGCGCTCAGGCCGTGGCCGGTGGGGTTGTGCAGCCGGCTGACCACCACCATGAGCTTCGGGCGGCGCGTGCGTGCCCAATGCGCCACCCGCTCCAGATCGGGTCCGTCGGCGCCGCGCGGCACCGGCAGCGGGTCGAGGCCGCATTGGGCGAGCTGGGCGAACTGCGCCGACCAGCCCGGCTGCTCCACCAGCACTGCGTCGCCCGGCCGGGTGAAGGCACGCGCGATCAGGTCCAGCGCCTGGGTCGCGCCCAGACAGGTGAGCAGTTGCTCCGGCCGGGCGCGAATGTCCATCTGCGCCAATTGCTGCGCCAGCGCGTCGCGCAGCGCCGGATCGCCTAGCGGGTGGCCGTAGTGCAGGCTGACGCTTTCCAGCTCACGCTCCCGCAGCACACGGCGCACGGCCTGGGCCAGCGCCGGGGTGTGCAACCAATCCGGCGGCAAGGTGCCGGCGCCCGGCATGCCGCGCAAGCCCGGGGAACCCGCGGCATGCATTTGCGCGAACATGCCGCGCATCAGCGCCGTGGCGTGAGTGGGCAGGGGCGCGGCGGCGGCCGAAGTGGCGGACTGCCGGGGCGCCTGCCGCGCGGCGCGCACGAAAAAACCGCGCTTCGGCCTGGCTTCAACCAAGCCCTGGGCCTGCAACAAGTCATAGGCCGCAACCACCGTCTGCGGGCTCACCTGGTGTTGCTGGGCGCAGGCGCGCACCGAGGGCAGCCGGCTACCCGCCGCCAGCAACTGCGCCTGGATTTGCTGGGCGAAGCGCGCGGCGATGCGCGTCTGCAGGTTCTGCCCGACGTGCAAGGTGCTGGTCGCAAGGAACGGAAAAGAGGTTTCTGTCATGGTGATACCACCTATACAGATTGATCAGCTGAAAGCCGAAGTGTATGGTTTCTGTATGGGTGACGCGCTTAGGCTGTGAACATGATCAAACCCATCGACCCATCGGATGACCCGGCAGCAAAGCCCGCGCAAGCAGGCCAGAGCACCGGCCCGCCGCCTGGCTCGCTGGCGCACGGCTCAGGCTCGCAGGCGGTCGCGCCGCATGGCCGGCAGACCACGCCTGTCCCCGGCCGCGCCTGGCTCCTGGGCCTGCTGGGGACGGCGCTCTTCGCTCTGAGCTTGCCGGCCACGCGCCTGGCGGTGGGCTCGCCGGCGGCGCCGGAGCTTGCACCGCTGTTCGTGGCGCTGGCGCGTGCCGCCCTGGCCGGTTTGCTGGCGGCATGCTGGCTGGCGTGGCGCAGGACGCCCTGGCCGCCGCGCCGGTTGCGGCTGGCCATCGGCTCGGTGGCGGCGGGCGTGGTGTTCGGTTTTCCGCTGCTGACCAGCCTGGCGTTGCGCCAGGTCGATGCGGTGCACGCCTCGCTGATGCTGGGTCTGCTGCCTTTGGCGACGGCAGCCATCGGCGCCATGCTGGCGCGGCAACGGCCGAGCGCCGCCTTCTGGCTCTGGGCCGCAGCCGGCAGTGCGCTGGTGTGCGCCTATGCCTTGCGTCAGGGTGGTCACGCGCATCCCGGCGCGCCGGGTCTGGGCCTGCATCTTCAAGCGGCCGATGCCTTGCTCGGACTGGCGATGCTGGCAGGCGGCTGGGGCTATGCGCGAGGCGCGCTGCTGACGCGGCAGTTGCCGCCCGAGCAAGTCATCAGCTGGGCGGTGGTGTTCAGCCTGCCCATCACCCTGCCCGCCGCGTGCTGGCTGTGGCCGCAGCACGCGGCGGCGATCGCGCCAGCGGCTTGGGGCGCACTGGCTTATCTCGGCATCGTCTCGATGTGGCTGGGTTTTTTCGCCTGGTACCGCGCGCTGGCCCTCGGCGGCACGGTGCGCATGTCGCAGGTACAGTTGCTGCAACCGTTTTTGTCCATGCTCGCCGCCGGCCTGTTGCTCGGTGAACGGCTGGACGCCACCACCCTGCTGTTCGCCCTGGCCGTGATGGCCACGGTGCTGGCGGGGCGGCGGGCGCGGGTGCATCCCGCAGCGGCTGAAGTGGCCACAGCGGATGAGGCCGCAGCGCCCATGCCTCCAACCCTCGCCAACCCCAACTCCACCCTCAACACCAAGGACGCCGTTCGATGATGCCTCCATCCTCCCAATCCAAGCTCCCGCCCCTGGCGCAGCGTGCCGAGCGGCTGCGCTCCTCGGCCATACGCGATCTGCTGCATCTGGCAGGACGCGCCGACGTGGTGTCGCTGGCCGGCGGCCTGCCCGACGCCGCCAGCTTCCCCGCCGAGGCCTTGCGCGAAGCCGCCGACCGCGTGCTGCGCGAGCGCCCGCGAGCCGCGCTGCAGTACGGCCCCACCGAGGGCATCGCGCCGCTGCGCGAATGGGTGGCGGCGTATCTGCGCACCCAGGGCATGGACTTCACGCCGGCGCAAGTGCTCATCACCAGCGGCTCGCAGCAAGGCCTGGACCTGCTCGGCAAGGTGCTGATCGACGCTGGCAGCCCGGTGCTGGTCGAGCGCCCCAGCTACCTCGGCGCACTGCAAGCCTTCGCGCTGTACGGCCCGCACCTGGTGGGCATCGAGGCGGACGACGACGGCCCCTTGCCCGCGCAACTCGCCGCCGCCTTGCCCGGGGCGCGCATGGCGTATCTGCAGCCGCGCTTCTCCAACCCCGCCGGGCGCAGCATCGCCCCCGCGCGTGCCGACGCCCTGGCTGCGCAACTCGCCGCGTCCAACGCCTGGCTGGTGGAGGACGACCCGTATGGCGAGCTGTGGTTCGACACCCCGCCCGCGCCCGGCCTGATCGCGCGCGGCGTGGCCCAGGGCGCGCACCTCGGCACCTTCTCCAAGGTGCTCGCGCCCGGCCTGCGGCTGGCTTGGGTCGCCGGGCCGCAACTGCTGATCGACAAGCTCGCGCAAGCCAAGCAGGCGGCCGATCTGCAGACCGCCAGCTTCAACCAATGGGTGCTGCTGCAAGCGCTGCATGCCGGCGTGGTCGAGCGCGGCCTGCCGGGGCTGCGCCAGATCTACCGCGCGCGGCGCGACGCCATGCTCCAAGCCCTGGCCGACCACATGCCCGCGGGCGTGAGCTGGACCCGGCCCGCAGGCGGCCTGTTCGTCTGGCTCACCCTGCCCGCCGGCATGGACGCTGCGAGCCTGCTGCCACAGGCCGTGGCGCGCGGCGTGGCCTATGTGCCGGGTGAAACCTTCAACGTCGGCGCCGCCGCGCCCAACACCTTGCGCCTGTCGTTCTCCAATGTCGAGGCTGGCATCATTCAAGACGCCGTCGCCCGGCTCGGCGCTTTGTTCAGCGAAGCGCTGCAGGCGGAACAGACCCGCTCTGTCCATGCACCGTCGCTGATCCGCACGACCTGAAAGCCACGCCATGAACCTGCCCTTCGTGCAGCTCGATGTGTTCGCACCCACGCCCTTCAGCGGCAACCCCTTGGCCGTGGTGTTCGACGCCGACGCGCTGGACAGCGCCAGCATGCAGGCCATCGCCGCCTGGCTGGGTTTGTCCGAAACCACGTTCGTGCTGCGCCCCACCGAAACCGGCGCCGACTACCGGCTGCGCATCTTCACCCCCGGCGGCGAGCTGCCCTTCGCCGGCCATCCGACCCTGGGCACCTGCGCCGCCTGGCTGCAGCGCGGCGGTGTGCCCGCCCGGGCCGATGTGGTGATGCAGCAATCCGCCATCGGCCTGGTGCCGGTGAAGCGCAGCGGCTTGACGACCGCCACGACGGTCCAGCGCCTGGCCTTCGCCGCGCCGCCGATGCGCCCCGAGGCGGTGGAACCAGGCCTGCTCGGCCAGGTCTGCACCGCCCTCGGTCTGGCACCCGCCGACGTGCGCGCCAGCGCCTGGCTGGACAACGGCCCGCGCTGGCTCGCACTTTGGCTGGGCGCGGCGAGCACCGTGCTGCAACTCGAACCCGACCACGCCGCGCTCAGGCGCCTGCACGTCAAAGTCGGCGTGGCAGCGCCGCAAGCGCCAGGCCATGAAACGGCCATCGAAGTGCGCGCCTTCGCCTCGCCTGTGGGCGTGCCCGAAGACCCCGTCACCGGCAGCCTCAACGCCAGTCTGGCGCAGTGGTTGATTGGCAACGGCGAACGACCAGCGCAGTACGTGGCCGCGCAAGGCACGCGCCTGGGCCGCAGCGGCCGCGTGCACATCGCGCAGGACGCACAAGGCCAGGTCTGGGTCGGCGGCGATGTGCGCGCGGTGCTGCAGGGTCAGATCGACGTGGGAGCACTCTGAAGCCCACCACGCCCAAAGCCCAGCGCCCAGTGCAATGACCGATTTCGATGGCCCCGCAACGCGCTTGAACGGCTGCGCGCGGTGCGTGATCCGGACACGCTTTGCGACACGGCGGCTTGGGCTCGGGCGCCTGTGGCGGCACATTTTGCTGCTCCTGCGCGCGCCGGGCTATAAGATGCGGGGTCGGAGCTTTCATGGCACCGCTGTGCCGACCAGCACACAGAACGCGCGCCTGCCGCCGCAAGCCGGGTGCGCCCCCCTCAAGCAATCGATGGAGTTTGAAACATGGCAACTGCAAAACCGGCCGCAGCCAAGACGGCGGCCCCCGCCAAGCGCGCACCCAACCCCGCGTTCATGAAGCCGCTGACCCCCAGCCCGCAACTGGCTGCCGTGGTGGGCGCCGCGCCGCTGCCGCGCACCGAGGTGGTGAAGAAGGTCTGGGCGCACATCAAGGCCGCCAACCTGCAGGACCCGGCCAACAAACGCATGATCAACGCCGACGCCAAGCTCAAGGCCGTGTTCGGCAAGCCCCAGGTCACGATGTTCGAAATGACCAAGCTGCTCAACGCTCATCTGAAGTAAGCGCAAGTCGCAAGTCGGCGCGAGGGTGTCATCGCCTGAGCGTCGGCGAAGCACGTTGCCCGCGTTGTGGCGAAGCAAACAGCCGACACCGGCCTCGCTCGGTGCCGGCTGTTTGCTTTCAGCGCCACTTGCTCCTCTGCTCCTGTTACCGCATCCCATGCCAGCCTTTTGCAAGCTCCGGCTTCGCTGCATTCCATGGCTCCTCATGGCCCTGCTGCTGGCCGCCGCGGGGCCGGCGCAGGCCGACGACAGGGCTCGAACCCAGAGGCCGCAGCCCGCGTCACAAGACGTGCGCGCCGCCACCTCGGTGGGCTTCTCGCCCGACGGCAGCGCCGAGCGCCTGGTGCTCGCCACCATTGCCGGCGCGCGCCACAGCATCCAGCTTGCGGCCTACAGCTTCACGGCGTCAGCGGTGGCCAAGGCGCTGATCGTGGCCCACAAGCGCGGCGTGAACGTGCGCGTGCTGCTGGACTGGAAAGCCAACTTCGAGGACGACCGGCGCTACGCCCGTCATGCCATCAACGCCCTGTTGCTGGCCGGCGTCGCGGTGCGCTCGATCGACATCTATCCCATCTTCCACGACAAGTTCATGGTGATCGACGGCCGCAGCGTGCAGACCGGCAGCTACAACTACAGCGTGTCCGCCGCGCGCTACAACGCCGAGAACGTGCTTGTCGTGTGGAACGACCCGGCGCTGGCCACCGCCTACGCTCACAACTGGGACGCCAACTGGCGGCTTGGGCGCGCGGCCGAGCAGCGGTATTGAGACATCCCAGGGCGGCCAAGGAAACTTGGGAGCAGCCCCGCGTTTCCTTGGGAGCGCACCCAGGCGTTGCGTCGTCTCGACGCCGGCGAACTTTCCGCAGGCCCGATCCTCAAACATGCAGCGCCCGCAGCCTGAGCAAAACTTCGAGCGGCGCCTAAAATCGCACGATCAAAGGCGCAGATGCGCAAGGTGAACCCGTGATGCAAGCATCGTTGAAAAAATGGACGGCCCTGGTGGTGTTGGTGGCCGTGGCCCTGGCCGGTTATCTGACCTGGAATGCGATCGGTCGCGACCCGAAGGCGCCCGAGGTGAGCTACACCTTGCTCGACGGCAAGACCCTCACATCGCAAAACCTGCTCGGCAAAGTGGTGCTGGTGAACTTTTGGGCCACGAGCTGCACCACTTGCGTCAGCGAGATGCCGTATATGGTGCAAACCTATGACCAGTTTGCACCCAAGGGCTTCGAGCTGGTCGCCGTGTCGATGAATTACGACCGGCCCGACTATGTGAAAACCTTCGCTACCGCCGGCCCCTTGGGCTCGCTGCCGTTCCCGGTGGCGATGGACACCAGCGGCAATATCGCCAAAGCTTTCCACGATGTGCGCCTCACCCCCACCAGCTTCCTGATCGACAAGTCCGGCCATATCGTGAAGCAGTACGTCGGGCCGCCGAATTTCGCCGAACTGCACGGCCTGATCAGCCGACTGCTGGCACAGCAGGCCTGACGCAGGCAGGCCGCTTGACGGTGGGCTGACAAGTCCGGGGCGCCGCTCCGGTCACTCGGGAAAACCCCGAGATGGCGTTACGATAGATGAATGGACCATTCCATCCCCCATCGCGATGCTGCTGCGGACGCAACAGCGCTGCGACATTGGGCGGAGCGCACCGCCTCAGGGGGCTTTGCCAGTCTTCATCTTCAGTCCGGCCTCAGAGCCGACCCGCAGATGCTGGAGCGAGCCATGGCGCGTGCACCGCAGGCGCTGCCCGGCGAGATACGCTTGCGCCAACTCGGCCTGCAAGCTTATGTGCCCACCTGGGATGCGATGCGCGCTTTCACCGCCACGCGCCTGACCACCACGCCCGATGAAATCTGGCTGGTCGAACACCTGCCCGTCTACACCCTGGGCCAGGCTGGCCAGGCCCAGCATGTGCTGGATGCGCACGGCATCGACGTGGTGCAAACCGACCGTGGTGGACAGGTCACGTATCACGGCCCTGGCCAGGCGGTGGTCTATGTGCTGATGGACCTGCGCCGCCGGCACTGGATGGTGCGCGAGACCGTGCATCGCCTGGAAGAAGCCGTGATTCGCACCCTGGCGCGCCTGGGCGTGGTGGGCGTGCGGCGCCCCGGCGCACCCGGCATCTACCTGGGCGCCCCCCATCCCCGTGCCGGCGCCAAGATTTCCGCGCTCGGCCTGAAGGTGCGCAATGGCTGCACCTATCATGGCGTCGCCATCAATGTCGACATGGACATCACCCCCTTTGCCGGCATCAACCCCTGCGGATTTTCCGGGCTCGACGTGGTGGATCTGGCCCAACTCGGCGTGCACACCCGGGCCGATGCGGTGGGCATGTGCTTCGCCACCGAACTGGCGATGCTGGCCGACACCACACCCAACACGCCACCGCAGGCATGAACCTCAGACCCCATTGCCCATGAACGCACCGCTCGACCCAAGCTCCGAAGCCACACCGGGCAACGCCCACATGGCCATGCCACCTTCGGCGGACGCCTCGGTCAAACAAAAGGGCCAGTCCAAAACCGCGCGCATCCCGATCAAGATCGTGGCCGAAGGCACGGCGCTGAAAAAGCCGGACTGGATTCGCGTCAAGGCTGCCGCGCCTTCGTCGCGCTTCTACGAAATCAAGAGCCTGCTGCGCGAGCGCAAGCTGGTCACGGTGTGCGAGGAGGCCTCCTGCCCGAACATCGGCGAATGCTTCGGTCACGGCACCGCCACCTTCATGATCATGGGCGACAAGTGCACCCGCCGTTGCCCGTTTTGCGACGTCGGACACGGCCGTCCCGACCCGCTCGATGCCGACGAGCCGCGCAATCTGGCCCAGGCCATCGCCGCACTCAAGCTGCGCTATGTGGTGGTTACCAGTGTCGATCGTGACGACTTGCGTGACGGCGGCGCGCAGCATTTCGTCGACTGCATCCGCGCCACGCGCGAGCTGTCGCCCGCCACGCAGATCGAAGTGCTGGTGCCCGACTTCCGCGGCCGGCTCGACAAGGCGCTCGACGTGTTCGCCGCCGGCCTGCCGGACGTGATGAACCACAACCTGGAAACCGTGCCGCGCCTCTACAAGCAGGCCCGCCCCGGCGCCGACTACGCCCACTCGCTCAAGCTGCTGGCCGATTTCAAGGTGCGCTATCCCGGCATCCCCACCAAGAGCGGACTGATGGTGGGCCTGGGCGAAACCGACGCGGAAATTCTCGACACCATGCGCGATATGCGTGCCCACCACATCGACCTGCTCACCATCGGCCAATACCTCGCCCCCAGCGGCCACCACCTGCCGGTGGCGCGCTATGCGCCACCCGAGACCTTTGCCATGTTCGAGCGCGAGGCACGCGCCATGGGCTTCACCCACGCCGCCGTCGGCCCGCTGGTACGCTCGAGCTATCACGCCGACCAACAAGCCCGCGACGGCGGCTTCTTCAACGGCTGATTTTCACAACCCCACCAGGACTCACATTGGCCAAGCCGAATTACTCCTACGAAAAACGCCAGAAGGAACTCGCCAAGCAACGCAAGAAGCAAGAGAAGCTGCAGCGCAAGGCGCACAAGCCGGATGGCTCGCCCGACGCCCCCCAGGGGCAAGACGCTGAATCGAGCAGCAGCGGCGCAGCCGGCAACGGCTCTACCCCGAGCCCTTTGGAACCCGGGCCTTCGGCCTGACGCTGTCACGCGGCTGACCGCGGTTAGCGTGTCGGCACGCATAGCCCGGCTCTGCCTTCAGCCGAGCTCTTCATACAGCGGCAGGGTGAGGAATTCGATGAAATCCTTGCCCGTGGCCATGCGCTCGAAAATCTGCGCCGCCTTGTCGAACTGGCCTTCGGCGCCGCTGGCCTTGACCTTGGCCAACTCTTCGGGAATCAGCCCGCGCACCAGTTCCGCCGTGACCTTGCGGCCATCGGCCAACACGCCCTTGGGGCTTTGAATCCACTGCCACACCTGGCTGCGGGAGATTTCGGCGGTCGCCGCGTCTTCCATCAGGTTGTGGATGGGCACTGCGCCGCTGCCCGACAGCCAGGCGCCGAGGTAATGGATGCCGACATTGATGTTGTTGCGCAGACCCGCTTCGGTAATGGGCGTCTCGGGCCGGAAGTCCAGCAGGTCGGCAGCGGCAACAACCACATCGTCGCGGGTCTTGCCGATCTGGTTGGGCTTGTCGCCGAGCACGGCGACGAATTCTTCCATCGCCGACGCCACCAGTCCGGGATGGGCGACCCAGCCGCCGTCGTAGCCGTCGATGGCGTCGCGGCGCTTGTCCAGGCGTATGCCTTCCATCGCCTCGGCGTTTTTCTCCGGGTCGTTCTTGATGGGAATGAGCGCGCTCATGCCGCCGATGGCGGGTGCGTGCCGTTTGTGGCAGGTCTTGAGCAGCAGCAGGGCGTAAGCGCGCATGAACGGCACGTTCATGGTGATCTGACCGCGCTCGGCGAGGCAGAAGTCACGGTCCACCTTGAACTTCTTGATGGCGCTGAAGATGTAGTCCCAGCGCCCGGCGTTCAAGCCGGCGCTGTGCTCGCGCAGCTCGTACAGAATTTCGTCCATCTCGAAGGCGGCAAGAATGGTTTCCACCAGCACCGTGGCCTTGATCGTGCCTTGCGCAAGGCCCAGCTCGTTTTGCGCCAGCACGAACACGTCGTTCCACAGCCGCGCCTCCAGATGGCTTTCCATTTTCGGCAAATAAAGGAACGGACCGGCGCCGCGCGCGATCAGTTCCTTTGCGTTGTGGAACAAGAACAGGCCGCAGTCGAACAGTCCGCCGCTCACACGCTGGCCGTCCACCAGCATGTGCTTTTCGTCCAGATGCCAGCCCCGCGGGCGCACCTGCAGGGTGGCGACGGTGTCGTTCAGTTTGTAGGTCTTGCCGTTCTGCTCCAGCACGATGCGACGGCGGATGGCTTCGCTCAGATTGATCTGACCCTGGATCTGGTTGTCCCAGTTCGGCGTGTTGGCGTCTTCGAAATCGGCCATATAGCTGTCGGCGCCTGAATTGAAGGCGTTGATGACCATCTTGCGATCGACCGGGCCGGTGATTTCCACCCGGCGGCGCTCCAGCGCGGGGGGGAGGGGAGCGATGGTCCAGTCGCCCTCGCGGATGGCACGGGTTTGAGGCAGAAAATCGGGCCTTTCGCCAGCATCCAGACGGGCAGTACGCACCCTGCGCGCGCTCAGCAATGCCTGGCGACGTGGCTCGAAGGCGCGGTGCAATTGGGCGACGAAAGCCAGTGCCTCGGGGCTGAGCACGGCGTCGAAGGCCGGGTTGTATGGGGCGTTGATACGGATGCCCTGGGGCAGATCGTTGGCTTTCATGCGAATCTCCTGGGGTTTTGGTCACGCGTTTTATGTTGCGGCGCGGAATGCCGGAATGCCTGTCATCTTGCAAGCCCAAAAGGGCGAGACCAGCTGAAACGCGGGGCGAGACAGACCTCTTGCGACGCCACTATGTTGCATTGCAAAGTGTAAGGTGAATTGGCGCAAATGCCAGAGTCATGGCGTAAGTCACTATTGACTTGAATGGTGGTAATGAGGCTGAATATACGCATTAGTACCGAACTCAAGCACAATGCCGGCCAAGTTTGGGCGGGCTCAGGAGGCAGACATGGACCGACTCAAGCAGATTGAAACCTTCGTCGCCGTGGCCGGCCGCGGCAGTCTCACGGCGGCGGCCAACGCCGAGGGCGTGGCTCCAGCCATCATCGGGCGGCGCATCGACGCGCTGGAAGCCCGTCTCGGGGTCAAGCTCCTGGTGCGGACCACGCGGCGCATCAGCCTCACGCACGAGGGCGTGGCCTTTCTGGAAGATTGCCAGCGCCTGCTGGCCGATCTGCAAAGCGCCGAGGCCAGCGTCACCGCGGGCGGGGTCAAAGCCAGCGGACATTTGCGCATCACCGCCCCGGCCGGCTTTGGCCGCAAGCATGTGGCGCCGCTGGTGCCCGAATTCCGGCAGCGCAACCCGGACGTCACCCTGTCGCTGGACCTCACCGACCGCCTCGTCGATCTGGTCAACGAAGGCTACGACTGCGCCGTGCGCGTCGGCGCGCTGGCCGACTCCAGCCTGGTGAGCGTGCGCCTGGGGGAAAGCCGCCGCGCCTGCGTGGCGTCGCCTGCCTACATTCGCCGCTTCGGCGCGCCGCAATCGCCGCAGGACTTGCAGCGCCACCGCTGCCTGACCTATTCCAGCGTGGCCAGCCAGCCACGCGGCTGGGTGTTCCAGCAAGCTGGCGAGTCTCTGCACCTGCGCCTGAGCGGCCCACTCGACTGCACCGACGGCGCCGTGCTGCACCAATGGTGCATCGAAGGCCACGGCTTGGCCTGGCGCTCGATGTGGGAGGTCGGCGAAGAACTGGCCACAGGCGGCCTGGTCGAGGTGCTGGCCGACTACGCCGCGCCGCCCGTCGGCATTCATGTCGTGTTCGCCCAGCGCAAACACATGCCCTTGCGCCAGCGTCTGTGGATCGACTACCTGAAAGAGTGCTTCGCCAACCCCGCGCTCTGGCCCTGGTCGCGCACGGAATCGGCCACCGCCCTGGCCGAGCCGGCTTGAGGCGCCGGCTGCACGGCAGTTACAGCCGCACACAGCCAGGCGCGAACGCGTTGCCGATAATCGCGGCACCACCGACACGCTCTTTCCCGTCCCTTCCCGCCCATGTTCGGCCTGGCCGTCTCCTTCGTTTCCTACCCTTTTGCCGTCTGGTGGCTCAAGCGCCTGTTCGAGAACATCGGCCTGGAAACCAACACCAAGTTCCTGATTTTCTTGTTGGCCAGCGTGGTGTCCTGGGTGGCGGGCACGGCGGCCGCGCATCTCTGAGCCCGGCGTGCCGCAGCGCTCCAGATTTCCCGCAGAGGCGCTCCGGGTTCGCCCCCGATTCCTCCCTCCGCAGGCTCAGGCCGCGGCGCCCGGCACGCGGCGGGGCAGCGCTGCTTGTGCCGCGAGATACAGGGCGAAGCTGAGCGAGGCGATCCAGGTGCTGGCCGGATAGCCGATGTAGTACGCAGCCGCCAGGCCTGCCCAGGTGAGCAGCAGCCCGAACACCATGGCCAGCAGCACGCCCCGCGCCATGCCGCGCGCCAAGGCCTGCGCCGCCGCTGCGGGGCCGATGAGGAAGGCAAAGATGAGCAGCGCGCCGATCACCGGCACGGCGATGGCCACCACCGCCGCCACCAGGGCGACGAACAGCAAGTCGAGCGCGCGCACCGGCACACCGCGCGCCCGCGCAGCTTCGGGGTTGAGGCTGGCGAAGGCCAGCGGCCGGTAGATGGCCGCAAGCGCCGACAGGCAAGCCAGCGCCACCGCCAGCGACAGCCCGGCTTGAGCCGCCGTGATGCCGACGATGCTGCCGAACAGGATGCTCATGGCCGCCTGGGCGTTGGCGGTGTAGAGGTTGAGGAACAGCACGCCCAGACCGAGCGCGAACATCAACACCATGCCGATGCCGATGTCGCGCTCACGCAGCCGGCTGCCGGCCAGCGCCAGGGCGAAGCCCGCCGCCAGGGTGAAGCCGAACAGGCCGAGGTAGGGGCTGACACCCAACAGAATGGCGCCCGCCGCGCCGGTGAAGCCGACATGCGACAGCGCATGCGCCGCAAACGCCTGGCGCCGCAAGGTGACGAAATAGCCCACCGCGGCGCAGGCCACGGCAATGCTGCTGCCGGCCAGCAGGGCGTGGCGCATGAAGCCGTATTCCAGGCCGAGGATCATCGTTGGCCTGCCGATGGTTCAACGGCGCCGTGCGAGCTGCTTCGCACCCCGTCCGCCTGCGCGGGGAGGGTGGGGATGGCGTGATGTGCATGGCCATGCGGATGGTCGTGGGCGTGGCCGCAATGCGGTGACGCTTCCGGCATGAAGCCGCGCGCGGGGTGGATGAACACATAGCCGTCGTGCCGCGCCACCGCCATCGGCAGGCCATAGAGCTCGGTGAGCGATTCGGCGTTGACCACCGCGTCCACCGTGCCGATGCGCCCGCGGCCGGCGGCGAGATACAGCACCTGGTCCATCACCGGCAGCAGCGGGTTGATGTCGTGCGCGGTGAGCATCACCGCCAGTTGCTGCGCATCGCACAGCCGCCGCACCAGTGCCAGCACGCCTTGTTGCGAACGCGGGTCGAGGTTGGACAGCGGCTCGTCCAGCAGCAACAGGCGCACCGGGTTGACCAGCGCCTGGGCGAGGCACACGCGCTGGCGCTCGCCGCCCGAGAGCGCATCCATCGGTCGCATGGCCAGATGCTGCGCCTCCACGCTGTGCAGCGCCTGTTGCGTGGCCTGGCGGCGCTCGGCGGCGTGGCGCAGGCCCAGGCCCCAACGCTCGCCCTGCCAGGCGGCGGCGACGAAGCTGGCAGCGTCGATGCGGCCGAACGCGCCCTCCGGCACGGTCTGCGCCACATAGCCGATGCGGGTGCGCGCCGCCGCCAGGGGTTGGCCGAGCAATTCCAGGCTGCCGCCGCCCACGGGCAGGATGCCGGCCAGGGTTTGCAGCATCGTGGTCTTGCCCGAGCCGTTGGTGCCGAACACGCCCACGAGCTGGCCGGGGGCGAGCGCCAGGTCCAGCGCCGTGATCACGGCCTGCTCGCCACGCCGGCAGTTCAGGCCGCGTGCTTGCACGGCCCATGCGGCTGCCGTGCCCCGGCCCGCGCCCACATGGCCGTCGCCGCTGCCAGCGGCGTCTGCCGGGATTCCAGCATGAGCTTCAGCGTTCATCGCCCACCCTTGGCCAGTGTTTGTTGCACGGCGTGCAGGCTGCTCAGCAACCAGGCCGTGTAGCCCATCCCGGGCGGCGCGAATTCGCTCACGCCGACCATGGGGATGCCGCTTTGGCGCGCGATGCCGCGCATGCGCTGGGTCAGCGGGTCGCTCACCTGGCTGTTGTAGACCAGCAGGGCCGCGCGGTGTTGCCGCAGTTCGTCTTCATAGCGCGCGACCACGCGCGGCGCCGGTTCGGTGCCATTCATCACATTGAATTGGAACGTGTCGCCCAGGCTGCGCCAGCCGAGCTGGCGCAGCATGTAGCCGTACACCGGCTCGGTCGCCAGCACCGCCAGGCCGGGATGCTGCGCGGCGAGTTGGCGCACCACGCCGTCCACCTGCCGCAGGCTCTGCTCGAAGGCCTGCAGGTTGCGCTTGAAGTCGGCCGCATGGGCCGGGTCGGCCTGCTGCAGCAGCGCGGCCAGGCGCTGCGCCACCAGCGCGCCCACACGCGGGTCGTAGAACACATGCGGGTTCTGGTCGGGCATCACCAGCGCGGGGTCGAGCGCGGCGGCGACGATCACCACCCGCTTCGGCGCCGGGTTGGCCGCCAGCATCTTGCGCATCCAGTCGTCATAGCCCAGCCCGTTCATCACCACGATGGCGGCGTGCGCCACGCTGCGCGCAGTCTGCGGCGTGGCCTCGAACTGGTGCGGGTCGACATTGGGGTTCTGGATGATGCTGCTGACCTGCACATACGGCCCGCCGATGGCTTGGGCAATCGCGCCATACGTGCTTTCGGCCGCCACCACCGGGATGGGCGCAGCGTGGGCGCTGGCGAGGGGCCACAACGCGGCAACCAAGGCAAGGCCAACGTAGCCGCAGAGGCGGCCCGCCATGGCGCGCAGGGTTCGGGCAGTGAGTGGGACGATCAAGGTCATGTTGGTTGTGAATGGAATGGATGAAGGCGTATGCAGCCGCATGCAGTCACGTGCCCGGCGGTGCTGCAGCCGTCGGGTGCCGTCGAAAAACCGCCTGGGCGCGGGCGGCTGCTTCAGCTCTGGCCTTGCTGCCGACACTGTGGACACACCCCCTCCAGCACGATCTCGTGGTCGGTCACGCGGTAGCCGGTGCTTTGCTCCAGCGCCCCCAGGCCAAGGCCGGTCGCCAGGCAGGGCACCGGCGTCATGGCGTCACAGGCGGTGCAGTGCAGATGGTCGTGATGCGGGCCGTACAACTCGTAGCGCGCCGACGCGGCGTGCAACTGCACCTTGCGCAGCGCCTTGTCGGCCAGCAAGCGCTCGACGGCGCGAAACACAGAGGAGAAGTTCGCCTGCCTGCCCTGGGCGGCAAGATCGGCATGGATCTGCTCCAGCGTCCAGGCGTGGCGCGACGCGGCGCGCATGAGCGTGAGAATCGCGGCGGAGAGATGCGAAGGGCGTGCCATGGCGTGATGATGCAGCCTGCCAGGTCAATGACGCAAGTTATTTGCGTAATAAGAAGGATGCGCAGCGCTCCGACCTCTGCCGTGAAGCGCCCTGCAGGCAGCCCCGGCGAGTGCGCGGGTATTGCCGCCGACTATGCTTGAAGCCTCCTGCCAGCCCTGCCGCAAGCACGACTCGCCATGCCTCCATCCCCGTCCGCCAGCGCCTTCTCGCCCCTGAGCCAGCTGCCCCGCCCCGACATCCGCGTCGGCGATGAATGGCTGTTCCTCACCCGCACCCTGGACGACAGCGACAAGCGGGACGCTGGTCTGTTGATACGCAGCCGGGTGGTGGACTTGCTGCACGACGGGCAGATCCACATGGAAGTGAACAACGGCGACAAGGCCGATGCCACCTGGCTGAAAAGCATCTACGACAACCAGTTCGACCTGCTGTCGCGCGAACTCACCCCTGGCGAGCCCATTCTCTACAAGCCGGCGTTTCCGCAATTCAAGTTTCCCATGTCCAGCGGCAAGGTCTGGGATGAGGTCGTCATCCAGAGCCAGCCCGAGTGGTGGCAGGAGTCGCACATCGGCGTGCGGGTGCAGGTGCAAGCCAGCGAGGAGGTCAGCGTCCCTGCCGGCCACTTTGCCGCCATCCGCCTGCAGGGGGTCTACACCACGCCCAACGCCACGGTCACCAGCCAGTATTGGTATGCGCCGGCGGCCGGCCGTTCGGTCAAGGGCATCGAGACCACGGTGGACAAGGCCACCCAGTCCAGCGTGCGTACCCAGTACGAGCTGCAGCAACTCAACCGCCTGCGCCAGGCGTGAGGCCGGGCGGGCCGACCGGCTCGGCCCCAAGCCGGGCGCCACGGGGGTTTGCGACAATACCCCCATGACCGCCATCGCCAACGACACCTTCCTCCGCGCCCTGCTGCGCCAACCCACCGACTACACGCCCCTCTGGTTGATGCGCCAAGCCGGGCGCTACCTGCCCGAGTACAACGCCACCCGTGCCCGCGCCGGCAGCTTTCTCGGCCTGGCGCAGAACCCCGATTTCGCCACCGAAGTCACGCTGCAACCGCTCGACCGCTACCCGCTGGACGCGGCCATCCTGTTCTCCGACATCCTCACCGTGCCCGACGCCATGGGCCTGGGCCTGCGCTTCGCCGCCGGCGAAGGTCCGCGCTTCGAGCGCCCGCTGCGCAACGAGGCCGACATCCTGGCGCTGCGCGCGCCCGACCTGAATCTGCTGCGCTATGTGTTCGACGCCGTGGCGCAAATCCGCCGTGCCCTGGTGAGAGATGGCAGCCAGCGCGTGCCCCTGATCGGCTTTTCCGGCAGTCCCTGGACCCTTGCCTGCTATATGGTCGAAGGCCAGGGCAGCGACGACTGGCGCGCCACCAAGACCCTGCTGTATTCGCGTCCCGACCTGATGCACCACATCCTGGCGGTGAACGCCGACGCCGTGGCGGCTTATCTGAACGCCCAGATCGACGCCGGGGCGCAAGCCGCGATGGTGTTCGACTCCTGGGGCGGGGCGCTGGCCGACGGCGCCTTCCAGGAGTTCTCGCTGGCCTACAGCCAGCGCGTCATCAGCCGGCTCAAGCGCGAGCACGAAGGCCGCGAGGTCCCCATCATCCTGTTCACCAGGGGCGGCGGTCCCTGGTTGCAGGCCATGAGCCACAGCGGCGCCGACGCCCTGGGGCTGGACTGGACCGTGAACCTCGGCGCAGCGCGGGCGCAAATCGGCCAGCGCGTGGCGCTGCAGGGCAATCTCGACCCCAACATCCTGTTTGCGCCGCCGCAGCAGATTGCCGCGCAGGCCCGCGCCGTGCTCGACAGCTTCGGCGCCATCGCCCCGGGCGAGGCGGTGGGCCATGTGTTCAACCTCGGCCACGGCATTTCGCAGTTCACCCCGCCCGAACATGTCAGCGCCCTGGTCGAGGCCGTGCACGGCCACAGCCGCACGCTGCGCCGCTGAGTTGGCGGCTGGTGCGCCGCGCTCGGTTTGGTTGGGCATGTCAGCCGATTCGCGACCCGGCCTTGCGGCAAATGTCGTGCTGACTCAAGCCCCCATGTCAAGATCGGTGCGTTCTTATGCACAATTTTCGATACCATGCAGCGCAGCAATCAAATCACAGGCTCGACTTGAAGTTATCTAAGTTAAGTTATTGATTATTAAAGAAAATTGTGATTGACATCGTGATGGCTTGAATCTGTCCACAAACTTATCCACAGCCCAAAGACGCAGCAGGGCACGGACTATTCACAAAGTTATTCACAGCATGGCTTGACAATTTCTCAAACCCTCCAGGCCCCGAAAATGCTGCGCGCCGCATGCGAGTCAACACTCACTTAGCCAAGGCCAATGGCATCCAGCTTCGTGGTTAACCCTGAGCTGAACCGCTCCGCCCAACCCTTGCCATCCACCTCGCCATGACCCTGCATCGCATCGCGGTGGATGCCCCACTTTGGGACGCGCTGGACTACGTCCATGCCGAGACGTTGCCGCGCGGCTGCCTGGTGCGCGTGCCGCTCGGGCGGCAAAACGTCTTGGGCGTGGTGCTGGGCCCAGCCGAAGGCAGCACCACGCCCGAGGCGTCGCTGCGCGCGGTGAGCGAGGTTGTGTCTGCCTTGCCTGCGCTGGACGCCGACTGGCTGGATTTGCTGCAGTTCGCCGCGGCCTATTACCAGCGTCCGCTCGGCGAGCTCATGGCCGCGGCCCTGCCCACCTGGCTGCGCCACCACGGCGCCGCTGCAGCCGCCAAGCGCGTGGCCGCCTGGCATCAGCGGCGCGAACCCCAGGCGTTTCGCCTCACCCCGGCGGGCGGCGCGGCGCTGGCGCAGCAACTGTCCCCACGCCATGCGGCCTTGTGGCGGCTCGCCGCCGCGCTGGGACTGAAGACGCTCCAAGCCGCCGGCGCGGCAACACCCGCAGCCCTCATCCACCACGATGCCGCGCCACGGCTGCAGCTCGACGCGGCGCGCAAGCTGCACCCCAAGGCTGCCGCCTTGCTGCGCGACTGGGCCGCGCAGGGCTGGGTGGAAGCGGTGCGGGATGTCGCTCAAGACGTGGCCCAAGACCTTGTGCGCAACGCGATGCCGATCGCCATGCGCGACGTTGCGCACAACGAAGCCTTGCACGCGCCGCAAGCCAAGCCAAACACGCCGCCCCCGACGCAGCAAGCCACCCTGCCCCCGGCGCTGCAAGCCGCACAGCAAGCCGCCGTCGATGCCATCCGCACGGCCCGGGGCTATGCGCCCTTCCTGCTGTTCGGCGTCACCGGCAGCGGCAAGACCGAGGTGTATTTGCAACTCGCCGCGCATGTGCTGGCGCAAGACCCGCAGGCGCAGGTGCTGGTGCTCACGCCCGAAATCAATCTCACACCACAGTTGGTGCAGCGCTTCGCCGAACGCTTTCCCGGCGAACGGCTTGCGGTGCTGCACAGTGGCCTGGCCGAGGCCGAGCGCTTCGACCACTGGTACGCCGCCCACAGCGGCGCGGCGCGCATCGTGCTGGGCACGCGGCTGGCGGCATTGGCCTCGCTGCCGCAGCTGGCGCTGATCGTGGTGGACGAGGAGCACGACGCCTCTTACAAGCAGCAGGAAGGCGCGCGCTATTCGGCCCGTGACCTGGCGGTGTGGCGCGCGCGCCAGCGCGGCATTGCCGCGGTGCTGGGTTCGGCCACGCCCTCGCTGGAAAGCTGGCGCGCGGCGCAGCGTGGCCGTTACCGTCTGCTGGAACTGCCCGAGCGCGCCAGCGGCAGCCTGCCGGCGGTGCGCCTGCTGCACGCCGGCCAGGACCCGCTGCTGCGCCAGGGCGGACTCATCGGCCAAGCGCTGTTCGAGGCCATCACCCGGCGCCTGGCGCGTGGTGAGCAAAGCCTGTTGTTCCTCAACCGCCGCGGTTACGCCCCGGTGATTCGCTGCCCGGATTGCGGCTGGCTGAGCGACTGCCCGCATTGCGACGCCCACCTCGTCTACCACCGCACCGACCGCAGCCTGCGCTGCCACCACTGCGGCCACCGCGCCGCCGTGCCCCGCGCCTGTCCCGACTGCGGCAGCCTCGACCTGCAGCCGCTGGGACGCGGCACGCAGCGCGTGGAGGAGGCGCTGGCCACGCTGTTCCCGCAAGCGCGCATCGCCCGCATCGACGCCGACACCGCGCGGCGCAAGGGCGCGGCGCAGGCCGGCTTCGCGCAGATGCACGCGGGCGAAGTGGACATTCTGGTCGGCACGCAGATGATCACCAAGGGCCACGACTTCCAGCGCGTCACCCTGGTGGCCGCGCTCAACCCCGACGCCGGCCTGTTCACCCACGACCTGCGCGGCCCCGAGCGCCTGTTCGCGCAACTGATGCAGGCCGCCGGCCGCGCCGGCCGTGCCGACTCCCGGCCCGCCGACATCGCCTGCGCGGACGCTGCCGCCTCGTCCTCAGCCCCCGAAATGCTGGTGCAGACCGCCTACCCCGAGCATGGGCTCTACCGCGCCCTGGTGGCGCACGACTACCCCGGCTTCGCCGCGCGGGAGCTGAAGGAGCGCCAACATGGCGGCATGCCGCCGTTCAGCCACCAGGCGCTGCTGCGCGCCGAGCACAAGAAGCCCGAGGTGCTGGACGCCTTTCTCGCCCAGGCCATCCAGCTTGCGGCAGCAATCGCCAGCGCTGGCCAAGGAAGCGCCGGGCTGCCCCAAGCTTCCTTGGCCCCCTCGGGGGGCGAAGCCGGCAACGCCGGCTTCGGGGGGCGCACACCAACTGGCTTGATGGTCTACCCGCCGGTGCCCGCCAGCCTGGCGCGGGTGGCGGACGTGCATCGCACGCATGTGCTGGTGGAAGGCAGCAGCCGTGCCGCCTTGCAAGACTTCCTCGTGCGCTGGCGCGGCGCTCTGCAACAAGCCAAAGCCCGCGTGCGCTGGGCCATCGACGTCGACCCGACCGAGTTCTGACGCCTGTGGGGGACGACATGGCCCGCGCCCGTGCTTATGCTGGCGCCATGTCCGACGCCACCCACGCCAACCCATCCACCCTCGCGCTCGACGCCTACCAGCAGCAGGTGGCCGGGGCTTACGCCGCCCGCGCGGCCGGCTACGACAGTGCGCCGGGCAACGCCGACTGGCATCGCCGCATGGCCGCGCAGCTGGTGCAGCGCGCACCCATACAGGCCGGTCAGAGCGTGCTCGACATCGCCACCGGGACCGGCCTGGTGGCGCTGGACGCGGCGGCGCGCGTTGGTGCCGCTGGCCGCGTACTGGGCATCGACATCGCCGCACCCATGTTGCAGCAGGCGCAGCGCAAAGCGGCCGAGCAGGGTCTGGCGCAAGTGAGTTTCGAGCCGCGCGATGCCGAGGCCACCGGCCTGCCGCCCGCCGGTTTCGACCATGTGCTGTGCTGCGCCGCGCTGGTGCTGATGCGCGATATTGCGCAGGTGCTGGCGCATTGGCGCAGCCTGTTGCGGCCGGGCGGGTGGATCGGGCTGCAGACCCATCCGGAGACGGCCTTCGTCAGCTCGCGCGTGCTGCAAAGGCTGGCGGCCGAGCAGGGCATCGACCTGCGCCTGCACCGCGAGGTGGGCACGCCCGCGCGGCTGCGCGCGCTGCTGCAAGGCGCGGGCTTTGCCGACATCGACATCCACACCGAGCCGGACGGTTATTGGCTGAGCCTGGAGCAGGCGCTGTCTTTCGGGCCGGACAGCCACTTTCCCGCCCCGGGGCAATATCCACCGCCACTGGCCGCCTGCACCCCGGCGCAACTGCAGGCGCTGCGCGAGGGTTACGCCGCGGCGATGCAGGCCGCCTGCACGCCGCAGGGCATCTGGAACGATTGCGCCTCGCTCTTTGCCCGCGCCCGGCTTGCGGGGGTTTGAGGCGGCCGTCACGGGCGGCAGGCACAATCAGGCGGAGGCTGCCGGCCTTGTCGGACCGCCTGTCGGACGTTTGGTCGGCATGCTCCCGGCATGACCTCGACTGGCCTGCTTTTTGCAAGTCAGTCGGGACCATCCCCGGATTTCCCCCAAAGCTGGTCACGAGCGAACCATGCCCTACTTCGACGAGATGCATGCGGCCGACGGCGCCGTGCGGTCCCATTACGCCGGCTACGACCAGTGGCTGGGGGCGCAGCCGCCCTTGGCGATGCAGGCCAAGCGCGAGGAGGCGGAGCTGATTTTTCGCCGCGTCGGCATCACCTTCGCGGTGTATGGCGACGACGCCGGCACCGAGCGGCTGATTCCCTTCGACCTGATTCCGCGCATCATTCCGGCGCATGAATGGCGCCATCTGGAGGCCGGGCTGAAGCAGCGGGCGAACGCGCTCAACCGCTTCCTGCACGACATCTACCACGACCAGGACATCCTGCGCGCCGGGGTGGTGCCCAGCGAGCAGGTGCTGGGCAATGCGCAGTACCGGCCGCAGATGCAGGGCATCAACCTGCCGCAGCAGGTGTACGCGCACATTGCCGGGGTGGACATCGTGCGCGCCGAAAACGCGCAGGGCGTCGGCGAGTTCTATGCGCTGGAAGACAACCTGCGCGTGCCCTCGGGCGTGAGCTACATGCTGGAAAACCGCCGCATGATGATGCGCCTGTTCCCCGGCCTGTTCGCCCGCCACGCCGTCGCCCCGGTGGCGCATTACCCCGACCTGCTGCTGGAGAAGCTGCGCGCCGTGGCGCCGCCGGCGGTGAACGATCCCACCGTGGTGGTGCTCACGCCGGGCATGTACAACTCGGCCTATTTCGAGCATGCCTTTCTCGCCCAGCAAATGGGCATCGAGCTGGTGGAGGGCAAAGACCTGTACGTGGAGGACGACTTCGTCTACATGCGCACGACGCAAGGTCCGCAGCGGGTGGACGTGATCTACCGCCGCATCGACGACGATTTCCTCGACCCGCAAGCCTTTCGCGCCGATTCCGCCATCGGCTGCGCCGGGCTGATGGCGGCCTACCGCGCCGGCAACGTCAACCTGGCCAACGCCATCGGCACCGGGGTGGCGGACGACAAGTCCATCTACCCCTATGTGCCGGCCATGATCGAGTTCTACCTGGGCGAAAAACCCCTGCTGAACAACGTCCCCACCCACCAGTGCCGCGAGGCCGGCAGCCTGGCCTATGTGCTGGCGCACCTGCCCGAACTGGTGGTGAAGGAGGTGCACGGCGCGGGCGGCTACGGCATGCTGGTGGGCCCGGCGGCGAGCAAGGCCGAGATCGCCGATTTCGCCGCCAAGCTCAAGGCCAACCCCGAGCGCTACATCGCCCAGCCGACGCTGGCGCTGTCCACCTGCCCCATCTTCGTCGAGGTCGGCATCGCGCCGCGCCACATCGACCTGCGGCCTTTCGTGCTGTCGGGCAAAACGGTCTCGCTGGTGCCCGGCGGCTTGACCCGCGTGGCGCTGGCCGAGGGCTCGCTGGTGGTCAATTCTTCCCAGGGCGGCGGCACCAAAGACACCTGGGTTCTGGAGCGCTGAATGCTGAGCCGCACTGCCGATCATTTGTTCTGGATGGCCCGCTACACCGAGCGCGCCGAAAACACCGCGCGCATGCTCGACGTACAGCACCAGGCCGCGCTGCTGCCGCCGCCGGATGCGGGGATCGGGGCCGCCGAGCGCGCGTCGGAGCACCTGGACTGGCGCGGGCTGCTGGGCATTTCCGAGCTGACCGAGGCCTACACCACGCGCCACGGCGCGATCGAGGCCGGCAAAGTGCTGGACTTCATGGTGCGCGACATGGACAACCTCTCGTCCATCCAGAGCTGCTTGCGCGCGGCGCGCGAGAATGCCCGCGCGGTGCGCGGCGCCATCACCACCGAGATGTGGGAAACCATCAACCAGACCTGGCTGGAGTCGTGGCGCCTGCTGGCCGACGGGCGCTTCGAGCGCGATCCCGGCGAATATTTCGAATGGGTGAAAAACCGCTCGCACCTGTCGCGCGGCGTCACCTCCGGCACCATGCTGCAGGACGAGGCGTTTCACTTCCTGCGCATCGGCACCTTCCTGGAGCGGGCCGACAACACCGCGCGCCTGCTCGACGTGAAGTTCCACGCGCTGCAAGCCGAGTTCCACGGCTCGGCCAACGGCCGGGTGCAGGAATACGACTTCTATTACTGGTCGAGCGTGCTGCGCTCGGTCTCGGGCTTCGAGGTGTACCGCAAGGTCTACCGCGACGTCATCACCCCCGAGCGCGTGGCCGAGCTGCTCATCCTGCGGCCCGACATGCCGCGCTCGCTCGCCGCCTGCATGCTGGAGGGCACGGCGCATCTGCGCGCGGTGGCCAACCGGCGCTCGCACGAAACCCTGCGCCGCGCCGGCCAGCTCAACGCCGAACTGCAGTACGGCCAGGTGGCCGAGATCATGGCCACCGGCCTGCACGCCTGGCTCACCCGTTTTCTCGAACGCATCAACGAGCTGGGCGGCGGCATCAGCCAGGACTTTCTCGCCGCCTGAATGGCCGATCCCCACCGCGCATCGTCCAGCTATAGCCTTCCGCCCCCCGCTCCAAGCCCACAGGTGCCCTCATGGCCATCCACGTTGCACTCAGCCACATCACCACCTACCGCTTCGACCGGCCCGTCAACCTCTCGCCGCATGTGGTGCGCCTGCGCCCGGCGCCGCATTGCCGCACGCCCATCCTGTCGTTCAGCCAGCAGGTCGAGCCGGCCGATCATTTCATCAACTGGCTGCAAGACCCGTTCGCCAATTACCAGGCGCGGCTGGTGTTTCCGCAAAAGACCCGGCTGCTGCAGATCGCCGTCGATCTGGTGGCCGAAATGTCGGTCTACAACCCCTTCGATTTCTTCCTCGAACCCGAAGCCGAGGAGTTTCCGTTTCAGTACGCGCCCGAGCTCAAAGTCGAGCTGGCGCCTTATCTGCTGGCCGGTGCGCGCACCCCGCGGCTGGCGGCGCTGCTCGACAGCATCGACCTGACCAAGCCGCGGCGCACGCAGGACTTCATCGTCGACATCAACCAGCGCCTGCAGCGCGACATCAGCTACCTCATCCGCATGGAGCCGGGTGTGCAAACCCCGGAGCGCACCCTGGAGCTGGGCTGCGGCTCCTGCCGCGACACCGGCTGGCTGCTGGTGCAGGTGCTGCGGCATCTGGGGCTGGCGGCGCGTTTCGTCTCGGGCTATCTCATCCAGCTCACGCCCGACGTGAAGGCGCTGGACGGCCCCAGCGGCGCCACCGCCGACTTCACCGACCTGCACGCTTGGTGCGAAGTCTTCCTCCCCGGTGCCGGCTGGATCGGCCTCGACCCCACCTCCGGCCTGCTCACCGGCGAAGGCCATATTCCGCTGGCCTGCAGCCCGTCACCGTCCAGCGCCGCGCCGGTGGAAGGGCTGGTGGACGCATGCGAGGTCGAGTTCAGCCACCACATGGCCGTCACGCGCGTGTACGAGTCGCCGCGCGTCACCAAGCCTTACACCGACGACCAGTGGCAGGCGGTGCTGACCCTGGGCGAGGTGGTCGATCAGCAGCTGAACAATGGCGACGTGCGCCTGACGCAAGGCGGCGAGCCCACCTTCGTCGCCGTCACCGACCGCGACGCGCCCGAATGGAACACCGACGCGCAAGGCCCGACCAAGCGCGGCTACGCCGGCGAACTCATCGGCAAACTGATCCACCGCTACGGCCCCGGCGGCTTTCTGCACTTCGGCCAGGGCAAGTGGTATCCGGGCGAGCAACTGCCGCGCTGGGCGCTGTCGGCGGTGTGGCGGCGCGACGGCCAGCCCTGCTGGCACGACGCGTCGTTGTTCGCCGATGAACGCCTCGGCGGACGGGCCACACGCGAGGACGCCCACACCTTCATGCTGGCGCTGATCGATGCCCTCGGCGTGAACCCTTCGCATGCCCAAGCCGGTTTTGAGGACGCCTGGTACTACCTCTGGCGCGAACGCCGCCTGCCGGTGAATGTCGACCCCTTCGACTCGCGCGTCGAGGACGAACTCGAACGCAAGCGCCTGCACAACGTGTTCGAGCAGGGCCTGCGCAACCCCACGGGCTACGCCCTGCCGCTGCGGCGCGAGCCCGGTGCTGCAGACATGGGAGCGCCCCCAGGCCTGGGCGCTGCCCAGTCCGCCCCCCGAGGGGGTCAAGGAAACTTGGGGCGGCCCGGCCTTTCCCTGGCCGGGCCGCGCTGGGTCTCAGGCCCCTGGTTTTTCCGTCACGAGCGCATGTATCTGTTCCCCGGCGACTCCGCCATGGGCTGGCGCCTGCCGCTGGACTCGCTGCCCTGGGCCACCGAAGGCGAGCGCCAGACCGACTTCGCGCCAGACCCCTTCGCCCCACGCCGGCCGCTGCCCGACGCCGCGCCACTGCGGCGGCAATACAACCCTGGTGGTGGCGTGGACGCGCACCGTCCTGGCGGTGGCTTTGCCGTGGGCGGCACCGTTGCGGTGCAAGGCCAGGGTCGTGGCGCACCAGGACCGGGCGGCGCTCCCCCTCCCGACCTCCCCCACGCGTGGGGGAGGGGTGAAAGCCCCCTCCCCGCGGGTGGGGAGGGCTGGGGTGGGGAGCCCGCGAGCACTCAGCCTTCCTCTCATGTCCTCGATCCCGACCGCAAACCTGCACGCTTCGTCTCCGCCGCCAACACCGTGCGCACCGCGCTGTGCGTGGAAGCGCGCGGCGGCATTCTCTATGTGTTCATGCCGCCGCTGGCGGAGATGGAAGACTATCTGGAGCTGCTCGCCGCGATCGAGTCCACCGCGCAGCGCCTGCGGGTCAAGCTGGTGCTGGAAGGCTACCCGCCGCCGCGCGACCCGCGCCTGGTGCTGCTGCAGGTCACGCCCGACCCCGGCGTCATCGAAGTCAACATCCACCCGGCGCACCACTGGGCCGAAATCGTCGATCACACCGAGTTCCTGTACCAGGCGGCGTTCGAAACCCGCCTGGGGGCCGAGAAGTTCATGCTCGACGGCCGCCACACCGGCACCGGCGGCGGCAACCATGTGGTGCTGGGCGGCGCCACGCCGGCCGACAGCCCCTTCCTGCGCCGCCCCGACCTGCTCGCCAGCCTGGTGGCGTACTGGCACAACCATCCGTCCCTGAGCTACCTCTTCAGCGGCATGTTCATCGGCCCCACCAGCCAGGCGCCGCGGGTGGACGAGGCGCGCAACGATCAGGTGTACGAACTGGAAATCGCGCTGCAGGAACTGCGCCGCCACCGCGAGGGTTTCGGCGTGGACGCGAGCACCCCCTCGGGGGGCGGCGAACGCAGTGAGACTAGCGGCCCATACGTACCGCCGTGGCTGGTGGATCGCAGCCTGCGCAACATCCTCATCGACGTCACCGGCAACACCCACCGCAGCGAGTTCTGCATCGACAAGCTCTACAGCCCCGACAGCGCCACCGGCCGCCTGGGCCTGCTCGAACTGCGCGCCTTCGAGATGCCGCCGCATGCGCGCATGAGCGTGGTGCAGCAACTGCTGCTGCGGGCGCTGGTGGCGCGCTTCTGGGCCCAGCCCTACACCGCCGCGCTGCAGCGCTGGGGCACGGCGCTGCACGACCGCTTCCTGCTGCCCACCTTCATTGCCATGGACTTCGACGACGTGCTCACCGAGCTGCGCGACGCCGGCTTCGACTTCGACCCGCAATGGTTCGCGCCGCACCACACCTTCCGTTTCCCGCTGCTGGGCGAATACGCCGTCAGCGGCGTCAAGCTCGAAGTGCGCATGGCGCTCGAACCCTGGCATGTGATGGGCGAAGAAACCACCGCCGGCGGCACCGCGCGCTATGTGGATTCCTCGCTGGAGCGGCTGGAAGTCAAGCTCAGCGGCATGGCCGACAGCCGCCACGTGCTCGCCGTCAACGGCCGCGCCGTGCCGCTGCAACCCACCGGGCGCAGCGGCGAATTCGTCTGCGGCGTGCGCTACCGCGCCTGGCAGCCGCCCTCGGCGCTGCACCCCAGCATCGGCACCCACGCGCCCGTCACCTTCGACATCGTCGACACCTGGATGGAGCGCTCGCTCGGCGGCTGCCAATACTTCGTCGCCCACCCCGGCGGCCGCAGTTACGACACCTTCCCGGTGAACTCCTACGAGGCCGAGAGCCGGCGGCTGGCACGCTTCATCGGCCTCGGCCACACCCCTGGGCGCATGGTGGTGGCGCCGGCCCAGCCCAGCCTGGAGTTCCCGTTCACGCTGGATTTGCGCCAGCGCAAGGGTTGAGCCCGCCCCCGGCTGGACGCCGGGCCACCCTGACAATGTGACAATCGCCACATGGCAAGCCTGTTCCACACCGACCCCACCACCGACCCGGCCGACGCCCTGGTCGACCTCGCAGCCGACCTCGCCTCGCCGGTGCCACCCGGCCACTGGGACTCGCTGCGCTCCCGCCTGGGCGACGGCAGCACCGGCGCGCCGCTGGCACCGCACTGGGCGCAGTTCTTCCGCCAGCTCGGGCCCGACGGCTTCGACGGCCTGCCGGCGCGCGAAGCGCTGCTGCGCCAGCAGATTCACGACGACGGCGTCACCTACAACGTCCACGCCGACGCCGAGCAGCCCAGCCGCGCCTGGTCGGTCGACCTGTTTCCGCTGATCGTCGACGCCGCCTCCTGGGCGCAAATCGCCGCCGGCGTCGCCCAGCGCGCCGCCCTGCTCAACACCATCCTCGCCGACATCTACACCGGGCCGCAGCACACCCTGCGCGAAGGCCTGCTGCCGCCGGCGCTGGTGCAGGGCAACCCCGGCTACCTGCGCGCGCTGCACGGCCACAGCCCGCCGGGCGACTTGTGGCTGCACATCGCCGCCTTCGACCTGGCGCGCGGGCCCGACGGCAACTGGCGCGTGGTCAGCCAGCGGGTGCAGGCGCCGTCCGGCCTGGGTTATCTGCTGGAAAACCGGCTGCTCATCTCCCGCCTGTTCCCCGAAGCCTTCGGCAGCCTGCGGGTGCAGCGCCTGGCCGCCAGCTACCGCCTGGTGATGGACACGCTGCAGCGCCTGGCCCCGGGCGGGCCGCAGGCGCGCATCGTGCTGCTGACGCCCGGCCCCTACAGCGAAACCTATTTCGAGCAGGTTTATCTCGCCCGCTACCTCGGCATCACCCTGGCCGAAGGCAACGACCTGACGGTGCGCGAAGACCGCCTCTACCTCAAGACCCTGCGCGGGCTGGAACCTGTGCACGCGGTGCTACGCCGGCTGGACGACAGCTTTTGCGACCCGCTGGAACTGCGCCCCGACTCCATGCTCGGCGTGCCCGGCCTGCTGCAAGCGGTGCGCGCCGGCAATGTGCTGCTGGCCAATGCGCTGGGCGCCGGTTTCCTCGAATCGCCCGCGGTGCACGGCTTCATGCCGCGGCTGTGCCAGACCCTGCTCGGCGAGCCGCTGCTGCTGCCTTCGCTGCCCACCTGGTGGTGCGGCGAGCCGGGCGTGTGCGCCGCGCCGCTGGACGACTTGCGCGCCTGGGTGATCAAGCCGGTGCATGCCGACAGCGGCTTCGAGGCCGTCGTCACCGCCAGTCTGGACTTCGGCCAGCTCCCGGCCTGGCGCCGCCGGGTGCAGAGCGAGCCGGCGCAGGTCGCGCTGCAGCAATACCTGCCGCTGCCGCATGTGCCGGTGTGGAGCGACGGCCGCATGGGCGCGCGCGCCGCCATGCTGCGCGTCTACGCCCTGGCCGACGGCCGCGGCGGCTGGCGCGTGCTGCCCGGTGGCCTGGTGCGCACCGCGCCGCCGGGCGGCAACACCGTGTCGATGCAGCGCGGCGGCGGCAGCCAGGACGCCTGGATCATCACCGGCGAGGCGGTGGACGACACCACCATGCTGCCCGCTCCCATGCGCCCGCAAGACCTGGTGCAGCATCACCGCGTGGTCACCAGCCGCGCGGCGGAAAACCTGTTCTGGATCGGGCGCTACACCGAGCGCGCCGAGCACAGCACGCGCCTGGCGCAACTCGCGCTGCAGGCGCTCTCGGGCGACGACGACCTCGGCCCGGCGGTGTACGCCGTGCTCGACCAATGGTGCCGCCGCAGCGGCCTGGTCGAGTTCGACACGCCCGAACTTGCCGAGCAGCCGCAGGGCTTCGAGCGTGCCCTCATTCGCGGCCTGGTGGCCGGGCGGCATGCCGGCGGCATCGTGCAGAACCTGCAGGCGCTGGGGCATGCGGCGGGGCAGGTGCGCGAGCGCCTGGGGGCGGAGCACCGGCAGTGGATCGGGGCCGCGGCCGCAGTCGAAATCCTGCCGCCGTCCAGCGCCGCGCACCATGCCGACTGGCAGCCCAGCCAGGCGATGCAGGGGCTGGACCGCATCAGCGAAATCCTCTGCGCCATCACCGGCGCGCAGACCGACCGCATGACCCGCGACGACGGCTGGCGCCTGCTCAGCATCGGCCGCCACATCGAACGCCTGATCCTCATGGCCGATGCCCTGAGCAGCGCCTTCGCCACCGGCGCGGTGCGCAGCGACAGCGGCTTCAACCTGCTGCTGCGCCTGTTCAACAGCATCATCACCTACCGCGCGCTGTACCAGAAGCGGCTCGAGGTCCCGCCCTTGCTCGACCTGCTGGTGCTCGACCGCGAGAACCCCCGCGCCCTCGGCTGGGTGGCGCAAACCCTGCAGGCGCGCCTGGCCAAGCTGCCGGGCAGTGCTGCCGACCGCGAAGCCCTGCTGGCACTGGCCCCCGACCCCGACGTCTGGCACCTGCCCGAGCTTTGCGTGCAAGACGCGGCCCAGCGCCACGCCTGGCTGGAGCAGACCCTGGCGCAGATCAGCGCCAACACCTGGCGCCTGTCGGAAGAAATCAGCCGCCGCTACTTCGCCCATGTCGGCGCGGTCGATCGCAGTCTGGGTGGCTATTGAGCGGGCAGCTCGCCGCGCTCGCGCCATCGCCATCCACGCCAATTGCACGCCCCTCCCATCGCCATGAATCAGACGCAGACGCAGACCAGCACCAACCTCCTGCCGCCGCACAGCGCAGCCGGCACGCTCTACCGCGTCGAACACCTCACCGCCTACACCTACGAGGCGCCGGTGGAACTGGCCCATCACCTCGCCCACCTGCGCCCGCGCGACGAAACCACGCAGCAATGCGTGCTGCACGAATGCGTCGTCGAGCCCGCGCCCGACCACGCCAGCGAAGGCCGCGACGTGTTCGGCAACGCCCGCCGCCTGTTCGCCTTCTACACCCCGCACGACACCTTGAGCGTCAACGCCATCAGCCTGGTGCGGGTGCAGGCGCCGACCCCGCCCGACTTCGCCGCCAGCCCCGCCTGGGACCATGTGCGCGACCTGCTGCTCTACCGCGCCGGCAAGCCCTTCGTGGCGCAGGCCGAATTCAGCTTCGGCAGCCATTTCTCGCCGCTGTTCGCCCAAGCCACCGCCTACGCCGCGCCCAGCTTCACCCCGCGCCGCCCGCTGCTCGAAGGCGCGCTGGACCTGATGCGCCGCATCCACGCCGATTTCACCTACGACCCGGAAAGCACCGAGGCCCACACCCGCGCGCCGCAAGCCCTGGAACTGCGCCACGGCGTCTGCCAGGACTACGCCCATGTCATGCTCTCCGCCCTGCGCGGCGTGGGTCTGGCGGCGCGTTACGTCAGCGGCTACCTGCGCTCGCGCCCGCCGCCCGGCGAAGCGCAACTGGTGGGCGCCGACGCCTCGCACGCCTGGGTGGAGGTCTGGTGCCCGGCGCATGGCTGGGTCGAGTTCGACCCCACCAACGACCGCCAACCCGCGGCCGACTACGTGCGCGTCGCCGTCGGCCGCGACTTCGCCGACGTCTCCCCCCTGCGCGGCGTCATCCGCGGCGGTGGCGAACACACGCTGGACGTGGCGGTCAGGGTGAGTGCCGTGGAGGAGTGAGTCGGGGCGGCATCCGCTCATGTGTGAGCGAGTGGGCCACGCACGTCAGCGCGGTCCGGCAGGCGGGTGCAGGGTCAGCAGGCCCTGCTTGCCATGCGCCGATGCATCACCCATCCCGCCCAGGCGCAGCAGGCCAGGTCGGCCAGAATTGCATGCTGCCCAGCAGGGCGTGGTTGAGCCGCGCGGCGGCGATCAGCCCCGGGGCGTTGGCGCCGAAGTAGAAGCCGAAGTGCTCGGGCCGCACGCCATAAAGGCCGATGAGCACGGACGGCGCGGCGATGATGTAGGCGAACAGGCTCGCCTGGGTCAGCGCCGCAGTGGCCGCCTGCGGCAGATAGCTGCGGTCGTGCAGCAGCGCGCGGTAGGTGCGCAGCGGATGGTCGTCGCGGTGGGGCGGGGCGACCATGCCGGCATCGCGCTGAAGCACGGCCTGTTGCGCAGTGGCATGGCTCATGGCGATGCCTGCATGTGTGCTGCGGACATCCACCGAGTTGCCCGACCCCCTTGCATGGATCCCACCGCGGCCGACGCGTCGCGCAGCGGGCAGGCTCTCCGGCAGGGTCAGCGCGCCGAGGAGATGCAGACCAGGCCGAAGCCAACCAGCACGCCGAACACACAGCGCCAATCGCTTCAGCGCCAGGCCGCATAGCCCGCCAAGACCGTGGCCAGCAGCGCCAGGGCCAGCGCGGCGGCGCTCCACCAGCGCTGCCGGCGTTGGGCCGCGGCCAGTTCCACCCCGGCCTGCTCCAGCGCGCCCAGCGCCTGCTGCAGTTGCAGCGCCAGCTCGCGCACATGCTCGGCGTTGCGCGTCACGGCGGTTTGCAGTTCGGCCAGTTGCTGCTGGCTGGCATCGGCCGCTTCCCTGGCCTGCTTGCGCTGGCCGAACACCGGCAGCGCAACCTTGGCCAGCGATTCGAGATAAGGCAGGGCGGTGTTGAGGGCGGCAAGCCAGGAGGCGGGCATGATGGGGCGAGATTGTGAATGTGGAGATGCGCCGGGCGATGCGGCGCGGTGCGCGGCAAGGCACAAGCGTATCGGCAAATCGGCGTGAGCTTGCGCGCGGGCGCGGCGCGACAGTCGCTGATGTCGCGCCGCTGATGCCCGGCGGCCAGCGCCCTCAGCCCGCGTGCAGCCGCGACCAGGCCAGGATCAGCACGCCCGCCGCCAGCAGCCACAGCAGCGTGGCGCTGGCCAGGGCCCACCCCAGCGGCAGGCGGTCGGCCAGGGCGTACACCGCCAGCAGATACGCCGCATACGGCAGCATGGCCCACAGCCCGAACACCACCGTAGCCCTGAGCGCGGCAGGCCCGTGTTCACGCCCCACCAGCACATGGGCGATGAGGGCGAAGGTCGGAAACAACGGCACCAGCCCGGCGACGACGTAGTTGCGGCTGGCCGCGAGCACCGCGATGAGCAAGGCTGCGGCAGCGCCGAGCGCGGCCTTGAGGGCGAGGGTCAGCATGGGCGCGATGGTGCGCGCGCCCATGGCTGGTGTGGACGCGCGGCGCCGCCGCAAGCGCCGCTCATGCGGCGACGTTGGCGACGTTGTCCGCCGCAGCGCGCGGCAGCACGGCCTCACCACCCTCGCGCCACTGCCGCATCAGCCCATCCCACTGCGGCAGCACCTGGGCGAGATGCCGGGCGCGGATGTGGCCGTAGCCGCGGATGTGCTCGGGCAGGCTGGCGATCCGCACCGCCAGCGCCAGATTCTGCGGCGTCAGGCCGGCGAGCAGTTCGTCCACGGTGGCGCGGTAGCGGGCCAGGGTGGCGCGGTCCTCGCGGCGTTCCGCGGTGCGGCCGAACAGGTCGAGCGCGGTGCCGCGCAGCGCCTTGCCGTGGCGCAGCAGCTTGAACAGGCTGCCGATCCAGGGGCCGAACTCGCGCTTGACCAACTCGCCCTTGGTGTTGCGCTTCGAGAGCATGGGCGGGGCCAGATGGTAATGCAGCTTGAAATCGCCTTCGAACTGGCCTTGCAGTTGTTGCGCGAATGCGGGGTCGGCGTGCAGCCGGGCGACTTCGTATTCGTCCTTGATGGCCATGAGTTTGAACAGGCCCTTGGCCACGGCCTCGCCCAGGCGTGCGGATGGCAGCGCAGCCTCGGCGCTCCGCACCCGGGCGACCACCTCGGCGTACTGCGCCGCATAGGCCGCGCTCTGGTAGGCGGTGAGGAACTCGACGCGGCGCTTCACCACTTCGTCCAGCGACGGCCGGCGCGCCAGGGTGATGACCTGTTCCGTGGTGGCGAGCGCGGCGAAGCCTTGCGGATCGTGCGCGGCGCGGCGCCCCCATTCGAATGCGGCCTTGTTCTTCTCCACCTGCACGGCATTGAGCTCGAAGGCGCGCAGCAGTGCGGCGTGGCCCAGCGGAATCCAGCCTTTTTGCCAGGCGAAGCCGAGCAGCATGGGGTTGGCGTAGATGGCGTCGCCCAGCAGGCGCAGCGAGGCGGCTTCGGCGTCGAAACCGGCCACCTGGTCGGCGCCGGCGGCCTGGGCGATGGTCTGGCTGCAGGCCGCGCCGGGGAACTGCCAGTCGGGCTGGTGCACGAAGGTGGCGGTGGGCGCGCCATGGGTGTTGAGCGCCACGAACGTGCGGCCCTCGCGCACGCGGGAGAGGGTTTCGCGGTCGGCGGTGACGATGGGGTCGCAGCCGAGGATGAGCTCGGCCTCGGCCATGGCCACGCGGGTGGTGTGAATCTGCTGTGGCGTGTCGGCAATGAGCACATGGCTCCAGGTGGCGCCGCCTTTTTGCGCCAGGCCGGCAGCGTCTTGCGTGACGATGCCCTTGCCTTCGATATGCGCCGCCACCCCCAGCAGCTGGCCGATGGTGATGACCCCGGTGCCGCCAACCCCCGCCACCAGAATGCCGTAGCAGCCACCGCCGGCGCGGTCGGCCTTCACCGGTGCAGGGACGACGGGCTCGGGCAGCGGCGGCAGCGCGTCGAGGTTCGGTCCCTGCTTGGCCACGGGCTTGCGCAACTGCCCGCCTTCCACCGTGACGAAGCTGGGGCAGAAGCCCTTGAGGCAGGAAAAGTCCTTGTTGCAGGTGCTCTGGTTGATGGTGCGCTTGCGGCCGAACTCGGTTTCCAGCGGCTCCACCGACAGGCAGTTGCTTTGCTCCGAGCAGTCGCCGCAGCCCTCGCACACCAGGGGGTTGATGACCACGCGGCGGGCCGGGTCCACCATCTTGCCGCGCTTGCGCAAGCGGCGTTTTTCGGTGGCGCAGTATTGGTCGTAGATGATGACCGTCACGCCCGCCACTTCGCGCAGGCGCAGCTGGATGGCGTCGAGTTCGTCGCGGTGGTGCACCGTCACGCCGGAGGCGAGGTCGGTGACCTGCTGGTACTTCTCCGGCTCGTCCGTGACGACGACGATCTCCCGCGCGCCCTCGGCCTGCAGTTCGCGGCTGATCTGCGCCACGCTCAGGCTGCCTTCCACCGGCTGGCCGCCGGTCATGGCGACGGCGCCGTTGTACAGAATCTTGTAGGTGATGTTGGCCTTGGCCGAGATCGCCTGGCGGATGGCGAGCAGGCCCGAGTGGTAGTAGGTGCCGTCACCCAGATTGGCGAACACATGCTTGTCTTTGGTGAACGGCGCCTGGCCCACCCAGGCCGCGCCTTCGCCGCCCATCTGGCTGAAGGTGGAGGTGCTGCGGTCCATCCACACCACCATGTAATGGCAGCCGATGCCGGCCAGGCCGCGCGAGCCATCGGGCACGCGGGTGCTGGTGTTGTGCGGGCAGCCGGAGCAGAACCAGGGCGGGCGTTTCTCGCCCACCGGCATGGCGGCAAGCGCGCGCTCCTTGGCGTTGATCACGTCCACGCGCTGCTGCACGCGGCGCTGCACGTCCACCCCGGCCTCGCGCAGAATGCCCAGCCGTTCCAGCCGACCGGCAATGGCGCGGGCGATGACCGCGGGGTTCAAGTCGCCCTTGGCCGTGAGCAGCCAGTTGGCGCCGGGATTGGGCTGGCTCCATTCGCCGCCGGAGTTGTCGCCAGGAAGCTCGTCGAACTTGCCGATCACGTTCGGGCGCACGTCTTCGCGCCAGTTGTAGAGTTCTTCCTTGAGCTGGTATTCAATGACCTGGCGCTTTTCCTCCACCACCAAAATTTCTTGCAGCCCGGTTGCGAACTCGCGCGTGAGCTGGGCCTCCAGCGGCCACACCACGGCCACCTTGTGCAGGCGGATGCCGAGTTGCGCGCATGTGGCGTCGTCCAGCCCGAGGTCGGCCAGCGCCTGGCGGGTGTCGTTGTAAGCCTTGCCCGAAGCCATGATGCCGAGACGCGCATGCGGGCTGTCGATGACGGTGTGGTTCAGCCGGTTGGCGCGGATATAGGCCAGCGCGGCGTACCACTTCACGTCCATCAGCCGCGCTTCCTGGGAGAGCGGATCGTCCGGCCAGCGGATGTGCACGCCGCCTTCGGGCATGGCGAAATCGCTCGGCAGTGCAATGCGCACGCGGTCCGCCGCCACGTCCACCGAGGCCGACGACTCGACCACTTCCTGGATGGTCTTCATCCCCGCCCAGACGCCGGAATAGCGGCTCATGGCGAAGGCGTGCAGGCCCAGGTCCAGGATGTCCTGCACATTGCTGGGGAAGAACACCGGCAGGCCGCAGGCCTTGAAGATGTGGTCGCTCTGGTGCGCGGCGGTGGAGCTTTTCGCCACATGGTCGTCGCCCGCCACCGCGATCACGCCGCCGTGTTTGGCGGTGCCCGCCATATTGGCGTGCTTGAACACGTCCGAGCAGCGGTCCACGCCCGGGCCCTTGCCGTACCAGATGCCGAACACGCCGTCGAACTTGTTCTGCTCGGGGTAGAGGTCGAGCTGCTGCGTGCCCCACAAGGCGGTGGCCCCAAGCTCCTCGTTCACCCCCGGCTGGAACACGATGTTGTTCGCCGCCAGCTGTTTCTGGGCCTTCCACAGCGCCTGGTCGTAACCGCCCAGCGGCGAGCCGCGATAGCCGGAAATGAAGCCCGCGGTGTTGAGCCCGGCCAAGGCATCGCGCTGGCGCTGCAACAGCGGCAGGCGCACCAGGGCATGAATGCCGCTCATGAAGGCGCGGCCGGATTCGAGGGTGTATTTGTCGTCGAGCGAAACCAGCTCGAGCGCCCGACGGATGGATTCGGGCAAAGGTGCGTTCATGGCGCGTGTCTCCTGAGTGGCGGCCTGTGCAGGGTATGCGGCCAGCCGGTGCAGCGCAAGCTGCGGTTTGTGCGTCCGGCCCTGGAACGTGTTGCACCCCGGGCCGCCTCCGCGCCTTGTGGGCGCGGGCTGATCATCAGCAGGACGATGCTAGTGCGACAACGCCGGAATTGCCAGAACGCGCGGGGAAAACACGGCTCGACGCGCAGCTCGGCGGACCGCGCGCCAGGCCCGTGCGCCAAGCTTCAATCCAGCGCTTGCCGGATCAGCTCGCACAGCTTCTTGGCCCACGGCGCCACGCGTTCGGTGGGCACGTAGGCGTAGCCGAGGATGAGGCCTTGCCGGTGCGGCTCGCCGATGGAGTAGCGCGACAGCGGGCGCACCGTCATGCCCTGGGCGTCGGCGGCGGTGGCGATGGCTTCGTCGTCGACGCCGGGGTCCTGGAACACCAGGCACAGATGCAGCCCCGAGTCCTGGCCGGAGATGCGCACGCGGTCGCCCAGACATTGCTGGATGTGCCGCGCCAGGACGTCGCGCCGCGTCTGGTAGGCCACGCGCAGGCGGCGGATCAGGGTGTTGAGGTGGCCTTCGGTGATGAAGTCGGTGAGCGCCGCCTGCAGCATCAGCTGGCCCGGCCGGTACAGGTCGTACAGCCCGGTGTTGAAGGCCGGCACCAGGTCCTTGGGCACCACCAGATAACCCAGGCGGATGCCGGGATACATGACCTTGGAGAAGGTGCCCGAGTACAGCACCTGGGCATGCTCGTCCAGGCCTTGCAGGCTGGCGTAGGGGCGGCCGGTGTAGCGGAATTCGCTGTCGTAATCGTCTTCGAAAATCCAGCAGCGGCGGCGCGCGGCGAACTCCAGCAGGGCACGCCGGCGCGGCAGGCTCATGACATGGCCGAGCGGGTACTGATGCGAGGGTGTGACGTAGATCAGCCGCGGGTTGCCCTGCCAGTCGGTGGCCGATGGGGCGATGCCTTCGGCGTCCACGCCGATGGGCCGCAGCTTCAGCCCCGCCGCCTGCAGTGCGCGGCGCGCGCCCCAGTAGCAGGGGTTCTCCACCCAGGCCTCGTCGCCGTGGTCGGTGAGCAGGCGCGCGGCGAGGTCGATGGACTGCTGCGTGCCCGAGGTGATGAGCACCTGCTCGGGCGTCACCCGCACCGAGCGCGACAGCGTGAGGTATTGGGCGATGGCCACGCGCAGCGGCATGTAGCCGCCCTCCTGGCCGTAGTCCAGCAGGTTGCGGTCCAGGCTGCGCCAGTATTTGGCCTGCAGCTTCTGCCACAGCTGGATGGGGAATTCGGTGAACTCGATCGCCCCCGGGGCGAAGGGCTGCACCTCGTACTGCGCCGAGCCCGAGCTTTGCGTCAGCAGGCAGCCGCGCTGCGACAAATCGCGCGGGTTGGCGTCGGCCTCGCGCGCCTGGCGGGCGCGGCTGGAGTTGGCGGGAGTCAGCGGCCGCTGGTCGGGCAGGGCGTCCGACACATAGGTGCCGCTGCCTTGCTGCGCCGTGAGGTAGCCCTCGGCGACGAGCTGGCCCACCGCCGACATCACGGTGTTGCGCGACAGGTCGAGGTCGCGGGCCAGGTCGCGGGTGGACGGCAGCTGCGTGCCGGCGGTGAGGTGCCCGCCCAGGATGGTGCTGCGCAAGGTCTGGTACAGCCGACGGTTGAGCGGTGCGGCGTGATGCGGGTTGTCGGCCCGGTGCAACTCGGTCAGCAGCAGTTCGGCAAGATCGTAAGAACGCATGGAGGCGAGGCGGTCCTGGAGCGGGCGGTGACGCAAGCTTAAGTGGCTCCATCGAAAAAACCTAGAGCACCCAGACGCATGAGGCCATTGATCGCGACCGTGCGCAAACCGATCAGCGCCGCCGGATGGGATGCGTTCGATTATCGTGGAGCGGTGAGCAATTATCGAGTCATTCGAGTTTTTGGATTTTCATTCCATCATGGGCCGATTTTCTCGCGCCCCACCGGATGCGCCATGCAACCGAATGCCGGGATGCAGCCTGGCGACCGACGCCAGGCACCAAGCCCGCGCTGCGATGGGGTTCTCACGCACCAAGACGGGGTTTATCAAAGCCCGGGACATTCCCCATAAAGTGTTACAGATGAAGGTGAAAATTACACCAGACCGTAACCTGGGATTCCTAGAATCGGCTGATGGATTCTCCCTCGTCCTGGCATTCGACGCGCACTTCGGAAAATCACCGCGATGATTTTCGCGAAGCCAGCACAGCGGCATCGGCCGACGGTGAGCTCGATGGCCAGGACGGCGAGCGGCCGGAGAAGATCGTGCTGTTCGCGCCGGGTGCCGCCTTGCCGGATGGCTGGAACGCCCTGGAGGGGCGCATCGAGCTGGTCACCTATATCGGCGTGAGCCATCAACCATCACAGCGTCGCGGTGGACGGCGGACCAGCCTTCACCGTGGTCGCCCAGAACCTCGGCGCGGGCTTGTCCCCGCAGCGTGGTGATGCCGTGCAGCTGGGCTGGCAGCCGCACCACACTTTTATGGTCGAACCGTCCAGCGTCCTCGCTCCGGAGCAAGACAATGAAACGCACACGCCCTGAATCCGACACCTGCCAAGTCGACGGCGCCGACCTGCGCCTGTCCCCCGTGCTGCTGCGCGGCCTCACCCAGCCTCGCTTGTCCGAGATGCTGAAAATGAACCGGCATCGCGGTGAAATACCTCGAACCCATCCAGTCCAACCCCGAGTTCTTCGCCAAGGTCGCGGCGCTGCTCAAGTCCGGCGAGGCCACCGGCTACGACCTCGCGGTGATGATGTGACGTCGGCATGAGCGCCCCCAAACCTGCCGCTTCGCGTCAGGCCCCCCGAGGGGGCGAGGAAACCTGGGAACGGCCCGGCGTTTCCTCGGCGGCCTGGTTCTGGCCGGGGTGAACGCGCTGGTGGCGCGGCGCAACCCGCCCCTGCCATAAGCCTGGCAGGACCGGGCACGGCCGGCCTCGGCGGGCACCCGGCGCAGCCAAGGCTGCAGACACCACTGGCCCTCACCGAAAAGCCGATAGTGGCACTTCCGAGGGTGCCATTGTTGACGTATCTTTGTTCATCGAAAGCCAAAAGATCCAGGAAAACCCGTAGCTTAGGTGGTTTCAACGGTCGTCTGCATCGCCGCCAAAGTGGCCGAAGCCGTTCCCGAATAGGCCACCGCTTCAAGCCGCCCGTTTCGCATCCTGAACTCGCTCGTATGCAATCCGTCCTGCCCCTGGTGGCCGTGTCCACCGACCTCAAACTCCTCGCCGGTCACCCGACCTACGCGGTGGCGCAAAAGTATGTCGACCCCGTGCGCGACTTGTCCGGCTGCCTGCCGCTGCTGCTGCCCGCGCTGGGCGACACGCTGCCCATCGACGCCCTGCTCGACGCCGTGCATGGCCTGGTGTTCACCGGCTCGCCGTCGAATGTGGAGCCACGCCACTACGGCGCGGCCCTGGCCAACCCCGAATCCCCCGCCGACCCGGCGCGCGACGCCACGACCCTGCCGCTGATCCGCGCTGCCATCGCCCGCGGTGTTCCGGTGTTCGGCATTTGCCGCGGCTTCCAGGAAATCAACGTCGCCCTCGGCGGCAGCCTGCTGCAAGAGGTGCACAACACCGAAGGTTTCGCCGATCACCGCGAGGATGGCGATCTCGACATCGACGGCCAGTACGGCCCCGCCCACGCCGTGCACGCCGTGCCCGGAGGCTGGCTGGAAGGCATGGTGGACGCGTCCAGCTGGCAGGTCAACAGTCTGCATGGCCAGGGCATCAAGACCCTGGCGCCCGATCTGCTCGCCCAGGCGCACGCGCCCGACGGGCTGGTCGAGGCCTACAGCCATCGCCACGCCCCCGGTTTCCTGCTCGCGGTGCAGTGGCATCCGGAATGGCAGGCCGCCAACAACCCCGTTTCGCGCAAGCTCTTCGCCGCCTTTGGCGATGCCTGCCGCGACCATGCCAACCGCAATCGCGAACGTCTGCGCCCCCCTGAAGCGAAAGCCGCCTGAAGCATGCTGTCCGGACGAACCCGTCCAGGCACCGACTCTGCGACCCGACACCTCGAGGTGCAACCATGAAACGCGATCTGGAAACCGAAAACATGAATACCGACAACCGAAAACAGTGGACCTTCAACGATCTGGAGCGATGGTTGAACGAGCGCCGCATCACCGAAATCGAATGCCTGGTGCCTGACCTCACCGGCGTGGCGCGCGGCAAGATTCTGCCGCGCAGCAAGTTCACCGAAGACCGCGGCATGCGCCTGCCGGAAAGCATCATCGGCCTGACCGTGACGGGCAACTGGCCGGAAGACTCGAATATCGACCAGCTCATCGCCGACACCGACCGCGACATGAATCTGGTGCCCGACCCCAGCACCGTGCGGGTCGTGCCCTGGGCCACCGACCCGACCGCGCAGGTGATTCACGACTGCTATTCCAAGGATGGCGAGCCGGTGGACTATGCGCCGCGCACGGTGCTGAAAAACATCATCAAGCTCTACACCGACAAGGGCTGGGCGCCGGTGGTGGCGCCGGAGCTGGAGTTCTATCTGGTGGATAAAAACACCGACCCCGACCAGCCGCTGCGTCCGCCCATCGGCCGCTCGGGCCGGGCTGAAACCTCGCGCCAGCACTACAGCATCGACGCGGTGAACGAGTTCGATCCGCTGTTCGAGGACATCTACGACTATTGCGAGGCGATGGATCTGGACGTGGATACGCTGATTCACGAAGTCGGCGCGGGGCAGATGGAAATCAACTTCCTGCACGGCGATCCGCTGGACCTGGCCGACAAGGTGTTCTTCTTCAAGCGCACCCTGCGCGAAGCGGCGCTGCGCCACAATATGTTCGCCACCTTCATGGCCAAGCCCATGGCCGGCGAGCCCGGCAGCGCGATGCATGTGCACCAGAGCATCGTCGACCGCAAGACCGGGCAGAACATTTTCAGCAACCCGGACGGCGAGGCTTCGCCCGCTTTCGCCCACTACATCGGCGGGCTGCAGAAATACATTCCGCACGTCATGGCGCTGTTCGCGCCCTACGTCAACTCCTACCGCCGCCTGGTGGCCAACACCGCCGCGCCCACCAATGTGGAGTGGGGCAGCGACAACCGCACCGTGGGCATCCGCGTGCCCAACTCCAATGCGGAGAACCGGCGCATGGAAAACCGCGTCATCGGCGCCGACGCCAATCCCTATGTGGCGCTGGCCGCCAGCCTGGCTTGTGGCTACCTCGGCATGGTCAACGAGATCGAGCCGCTGGCCGAAATGAAGAGCAATGCCTACAACCGCCCCAACGCCATTCCGCTGCCGCAAAGCTTGAGCGAGTCGGTGCGCATGCTGGACGACGTGCCCGAACTGGAACAGATTCTGGGCAAGCGTTTTTGCGGCATCTACAAGGCCGTGAAGATGAGCGAGTACGCCGAGTTCATGAAGGTCATCAGCCCCTGGGAGCGCGAGCACCTGCTGCTGCATGTTTGAAGACAACCATCCCCGAACCCGTTCACGCATTGTTTGCACAGACCGGACCACGAGCCGGTCGGCAATCCTGATCAGCATCGCGCGGAGACCCGCATGAAACTCAACGACCTACCCACTTTCGACACCGCCACCCTGCGCGCCAAAGACGCCGCGCACCACCTGCATCCGTTCACCGACACCAAGGACCTCAACGCCGGCGGCAGCCGTGTCATCGTGCGCGGCGAAGGCGTGCGCATCTGGGATTCCGAGGGCCACGAAATCATCGACGGCATGTCCGGCCTGTGGTGCGTCAACCTCGGTTACGGCCGGCAGGACCTGGTGGACGCGGCCACCCGGCAAATGCAGCTGCTGCCGTTCTACAACGCGTTTTTCCGCACCACCACCGCGCCGACCATCGAGCTGGCCACGCTGCTGGCCGACGTGGCGCCACCCGGCTTCGAGCATGTGTTCTTCACCAACTCGGGGTCCGAAGGCAACGACACCATCATCCGCCTGGTGCGCCGCTATTGGGACCTGATGGGCCAGCCGCAGCGCAAAACCCTCATCAGCCGCCACAACGCCTACCACGGCAGCACCCTGGGCGGGGCGTCGCTCGGCGGCATGAGCGGCATGCACGCGCAGGGCGATCTGCCGCTGCCGGGCATCACCCATATCGACCAGCCCTACGCCTTGCAGCATGGCAGGCCGGGCGAGAGCGAGCATGCCTTCGGCCTGCGCGCGGCAGGCTGGCTGGAGGCCAAGATTCTGGAGCTGGGCGCCGACAAGGTGGCCGCCTTCATCGGCGAGCCGGTGCAGGGCGCCGGTGGCGTCATCATCCCGCCGGCCAGCTACTGGCCCGAGATTCAACGCATCTGCGACAAGTACGGCGTGCTGCTGGTGTCCGACGAAGTCATCTGCGGCTTCGGCCGGCTCGGCACCTGGTTTGGCTGCCAGCATCCGCACATCAATTTCCGTCCCGACCTCATCACCTTCGCCAAGGGCGTGACCTCGGGCTACCTGCCGCTCGGCGGCGTGCTGGTGAGCGACCGCGTCGCCCATGTCCTCATCGAGCAGGGCGGCGATTTCAACCACGGCTTCACCTACTCCGGCCACCCCACCTGCTGCGCCGTGGCCATCGCCAATGTGCAGGCGCTGCGCGCCGAAGGTGTGGTGCAACGCGTGGCCAACGACACGGCGCCCTACCTCGGCGCGCAGTTCGCCACCCTGGCCGACCACCCCCTGGTGGGCGATGCCCAATCCTTGGGCATGGTCGCGGGACTGGTGCTTTACAAGGACAAAGCGACGCGCACCTTGTTCGATGCCGAGCTGGGCGTGGGCTACCGCTGCCGCGACAACTGCTTCAAAAACGGGGTGGTGATGCGGGCCGTGGAGGAACGCATGATCATCGCGCCGCCACTGGTCATCAGCCACGCTGAAATCGACGAAATGATCCGCCGGATTCGACGCAGTCTGGACGACACATTGGCTGGTCTTCGGGCCGATGGGCTGCTATAAACCCGTTGCGCCGTGCAACTGACGCCAAGACGGATGCGAGACAACAAAACACGCCCTATTGGCATCAAACTTGCATAAATTACTCACGCGCTTGTCACAACCGGTCTAACCACTTCAAAGGGGAGTTTTGATGCATCGCAAACCGAGTCTGAAATCGCCGCTTTCGACAATCTCGATCGCGGCCAAGCTGGTGTCCACTTTGGCGCTGGGCTTCGCTGCGCTGGGCTTCAGCGCCAGCCAACCGGCCGCCGCGGCCGACAACGTGCTGAACATCTACAACTGGTCCGACTACATCGCGCCCACCACGGTGCCCGATTTCGAGAAAGAAACCGGCATCAAGGTGCGCTACGACACCTTCGATTCCAACGAAACGCTGTTCGCCAAAATGGTCGCGGGCGATACCGGCTACGACCTCGTCGTGCCCTCGTCCAACTGGGCCGCCATCGACATCAAGGGCGGCCTGCTGCTGCCCATCGACAAGTCCAAGATTCCCAACTACAAGAACCTCAACCCCGAGTTGATGAAGCTGTTGGCGCAGGTCGATCCGGGCAACAAATACCTCATTCCCTGGATGTGGGGCTACACCACCGTGGGCATCAACGTGGGCAAGGTCAAGCAGGCGCTGGGCAGCACGCCCATGCCGGCCAACCCCTGGGACCTGGTGTTCAACCCCACCTATGCCAACAAGCTCAAGTCCTGCGGCATTTCCTTCCTCGACTCGGGCGGCGACATCATGGAGGCGGCCTTCAACTACCTCGGCATTCCGCAAGCCACGAACAATCCGGCCGACTTCGAGAAGGCCTATGCCATGGTGCAAAAAATCCGCCCTGATGTGAGCGAGTTCTCTTCCAGCGGCTACATCAACGACCTGGCCGGTGGCAATATCTGCGCCTCGCTCGGCTGGTCGGGCGACATGGGCATCGCCTCGCACCGCGCCAAGGAAGCCAAGAACGGGGTGGACATCAAGGTCTTCCCGCCCACCCATGGCGCCGTCATCTTCATCGACACCATGGACATCCCGGCCGATGCCAAGCATGTCGACAACGCCTACAAATTCCTCAACTACCGTCTGCAACCCAAGGTCTGCGCCGCCGACACCAACACGGTGTACTACGCCAACCCGGTGCCAGCCTCGCTGCCCATGGTGCTGCCGCGCGTGAAGGACAACGACTACGTCTTCCTCGACCAGGCGATGATGAACAAGCTCATCCCGCCCAAGGTCTACACCAGCGAGGAACGCCGTCTGGTCACCCGCCTGTACACCAAGTTCAAGACCGGTCTGTAAAGCCTGCGCCGCCCGCAGCGCAGCACCGCGCCGCGCGGGCGGCATCTTCCAGCGCAAGCCACGAGAACTCAAACATGGTGGAGACCAGCAACAAGGGGGCACCCTTGCCTCAAGCGGGCGGAGCCTTTTTCAAGATCGACCAGGTGACGAAGCGCTTCGGCGATGTCACCGCGGTCGACAACATCGAACTCGACATCGCCAAGGGCGAAATCTTTGCCCTGCTCGGCTCCTCGGGCTGCGGCAAGTCCACCTTGCTGCGCATGCTCGCCGGGTTCGAGACGCCCAGCAGCGGCCGCGTGTTTCTGGCGGGCGAGGACATCACCGATCTGCCCCCCTACGAGCGTCCGATCAACATGATGTTCCAGTCCTACGCGCTGTTCCCGCACCTCACGGTGTTCGACAACATCGCCTTCGGCCTGCGCCGCGACAAGATGGACAAGCGGGCCGTGACGCAGCGGGTCGAGCAGATGCTCGATCTGGTGCAACTCAAGCCCTACGCCAAGCGCAAGCCGCACCAACTCTCCGGCGGCCAGCAGCAGCGCGTGGCCCTGGCGCGCAGCCTGGCCAAGAGTCCCAAGATGCTGCTGCTCGACGAGCCTCTTGCTGCGCTCGACAAGAAGTTGCGCGAGCGCACCCAGCTCGAACTCGTGAGCATTCTGCGCAAGGTCGGCGTGACCTGCGTGATGGTCACGCACGATCAGGAAGAGGCCATGACCATGGCCGACCGCATCGCCGTGATGCGCGAGGGCCGCTTCCTGCAACTGGGCACGCCCAGCGAAATCTACGAACACCCGCAGACCCGTTTCGTCGCCGACTTCATCGGCAACGTCAACCTGTTCGAAGGCCGCCTCGTCACCGACGAGCCCGACCATTGCGAAGTGCGTTGCGACGACGGCCTGTTCCACATCGGCCACGGCATCGCCGGCACCCTGGGCATGGAGCTGAACGTCGCCCTGCGTCCCGAAAAAATCTTGCTCGAGGCCGGGCATCACGCGCACCCCAACAACGCCCTGCACGGCGTCATTTGCGCACGCTCCTACATGGGCAGCTACACCGTGTACGAACTGCAGCTGCCCACGCAGCGGCGCATGCGCGTCACCGTGTCCAACGCCGACCGCCATGCCGACCCTTTCGACGTCGGCACCGCGGTCACCGCGAGCTGGGCCGCCACCTCGCCCGTGGTCATCGTCGACTGAAGGCGCGTCCTCATGGCAGACCTCGCTCCCCCGGCGGTTGGCAAACGCCCCGCAAAGATCTTCAACTGGGGCCGGCTCGCCGTCATCGGCTCGCCGCAGCTCTGGCTCATTGCTTTCCTGCTCGCGCCCTTTTTCGTCCTGCTCAAGATCAGCCTGTCGGAAAGCAACGCCCTGGGCATCGGCTTCGATCCCATCATTTCCTACGTCAACGACAGCCTGCAGTTCAAGCTGCGCTTCGGCGCCTACCTCGCACTGGTGCGCGACAACCTCTACATCCTCACCTACCTCTCGTCGCTCTGGTATGCCTTCCTCACCACGGTGCTGTGCCTGGTGATCGGCTACCCGTTCTCCTACTTCCTGGCGCGCTCCAACCCCAATGTGCGTTCGGCGCTGCTGATGCTGGTGATGCTGCCGTTCTGGACCTCCTTCCTCATCCGCATCTACGCCTGGAAAAACCTGCTCGACGTCAACGGCCTGATCAACCAGTTCCTCATGTGGGCCGGCATCATCCACACGCCGCTGCGCATGATGTTCACCGAGTTCTCCTTCATGATCGGCATGGTCTACGGCTACATCCCGTTCATGATCCTGCCGCTCTACGCCACGCTGGTCAAGCTCGACACCCGCATGATCGAGGCCGCCGCCGACCTCGGCGCCACACCGCTCAAGACCTTCTGGCTGGTGACCATTCCGCTGTCGCGCTCGGGCATCATCGCCGGCTCGCTGCTGGTGTTCATTCCGGCGGTGGGCGAGTACGTCATTCCTGAACTGCTGGCTGGCCCGTCCACGCTCAACATCGGCCGGGTGATGTGGAACGAGTTCTTCCTCAACCTCGACTGGCAGCGCGCCTCGGCCGTGGCCATCGTCATGATCATCCTCATCCTCGGGCCCATCGCGGTGTTCAACAAATACCAGACCAAGGCATTGGAGGCCGCGCGATGAAACGGTCCTCGGCTTTGCCCACGGTCTGGATGATCCTGGTTTATTTCTTTCTCTACCTGCCCATCGTGGTGCTGGTGATCTATTCCTTCAACGCCTCGAAGATGGTCACCCTCTGGGGCGGCTGGACGGTGGAGTGGTATGGCGCCGTGCTGCACGACCACCAGCTCATCTCCGCGCTCACCCTCTCGCTCAAGGTGGCGCTGTCCACCGCCACCGCTTCGGTGGTGCTGGGCACGCTGGCGGCTTTCGCGCTCACGCGCTACCGGCGCTTCAAGGGCAAGAGCCTGCTCAATTTCATGATCAACATCCCGCTGGTCATGCCCACGGTGGTCATTGCGCTGGCGCTGCTGCTGTTTTTCGTCACCGTGCAAAAAACCATCGGCTTCCCGCAAAAAGGCTTTCTCACCATTTTCATCGGCCACACCGTCATGGCCATTTCCTACGCCACCGTGGTGGTGCAGTCACGCCTGAAGGAAATGGACCGGTCCATCGAAGAGGCCGCGATGGACCTCGGCGCGCGCCCCTTCCAGGTGTTCATGCTGGTGACGCTGCCGTCCATCTCTCAGGCCTTGGTGTCGGCCTGGCTGCTGGCGTTCTCGCTGTCCATCGACGAGGTGGTGATCTCCGCCTTCCTCTCCGGCCCCGGCGCCACCACCCTGCCCGTGGTCATCTTCTCGCGCGCCCGCCTGGGGCTGAACCCCACCATCAACGTCGTCGGTGCCATCACCGTGTATCTGGTGGTCATCGCCGTGGCCATCAGCAGCGTGCTCATCGCCCGCCGCGAGCGCCGGCGCGCGCTGGAAAGCGCCGCCGCCTACCGCCAGGAAATCGAGTTCCATCCCGGGGTTCATGCGGGAGATACCGGAATCGTGCTTTCGTAGTCCGTTCACAACCCACACTCTAGGGAGAGTCAACATGAAGCAGCCGTTCAAGTTATCGGTTCTGGCATTGAGCCTCGGCCTCATGCCTGCCATCGCCATGGCCGACACCAATGCCGACATCCTCAAGGAGCTGCAAGCCTTGCAGGCCAAGGTGCAGCAACTCGAAGCCCAGGTGAAAACCCAGCAGGCGCAAATCAACGACAACCAAAAGGCCACGACCGAGGCGACCCAGGTCGCCAACCATGCGGACGTGCAAATCAGCGGCATCAAACAGGCATCCGAGGGCTCCGGCCTGAAGGGCTTGAAGATCACCGGCATGATCGCCCCGGCCTACGTCTACAACCAGGATCAGCAGGCCAGCTCCTTCGTGTTCCTCAACCGTTCCAACGGTTCGGCAGCTGGCCCCACGCTGTACAACTACGACAACTCGTATTTTGGCGGCGCCTACATTCAGTTCCTCAAGGAAACAGACGGCGGCACCAAATGGAACCTGACGCTGGCGCCTGACCGCGGCGCCGGCAGCGTGTTCAACGGCAGTTCCATCGTGCACGAGGCTTCGGTGTCCATGCCGCTGAACGGCGACAAAAACACACGCCTGATCGCCGGCCAGATTCCCGACTGGGAAGGCTACGAATCCACCTGGGACAACCAGACCAAGGCCATCACCCACAACCTGTTGTTCGACTTCACCGAAGTCGTGGCCTACACCGGCGCCGGCATGGACGTGACGCGCGGCAACTGGGAATGGAAGGCGATGCTGGCGAATGTCAATTCCGCGCGCTACTACTACAACGGCAACGGCGGTCGCGCCCCCGCCGCAGTGTTCCGTGCCGATTACAGCGTGCCCGGCTACGACAACGCCGACATCGGCTTCTGGGGCTTGGTGGGTAAGTTGCCGAATGCTGCATTAGCCGCTGCCAACCCCGCTGGCGACACCAACTCCAGCACGGCCATGTTCGAGGTCGATGGTTACGTGACCAAGGGCAACTGGGGCTATTACGGCCAGATCGGCTACGGCCAGCAAAGCCAAGCGGCCTATAACGGCGGTACCGCACGCTGGTATGGCTTGTCGGGCATGGGCACCTACAACTTCACGCCGCGCACCCTGGGTTTCGCACGCTTTGATTACTTGAACGATTCAAGGAATGGCGGTGGTTTGGTGGGCGGATTCAACGGGCCTGACGGCATCAACGGCTTCGGGCCTGATCCGGCATGCGTGGCCAGCGGTTCCACGACCTGCACAGGCGCCAACCGCTACGCCTTGTCCCTGGGCATGAACTACCTCTACACCCAGTCGACAACCTTGAAGCTCGAATACCGCTACGACCGTTCCAGCCTTCCAACTTTCCTCAACGTCTCCAGCGGCAGCTACAAGAACAACAACAACCTGCTCGCCGCCTCGGTGGTGGTGAGCTTCTGATGGTCCACGCGGGGGCGGGCGCAGCCTGCCACCGCTTCACCGCATGCAACCGCATGAACCACCCCGTCGCCTTCAACTCCGCCGGGGCGCAGCCCGAGGCCATTTCCCCGGCGCCTGAACGCGTGCTGCGCGACGATCCCCAACAAATCGCCTGGAACCACGACACCGACGCCACCGGCCAATTCAGCGCGGGCGTGCGGCAGGGCGAGCCTGGTGCCTGGCGGGTGCGTTACGACGCGCATGAAGAAGAATTCTGTGTCTTGCTCGAAGGCCGCATGACCCTCACGGCCGATGACGGCACGGCCCGGCAGTTCAGCGCTGGAGATGCTTTCGTCGTCCCTGGTGGCTTCACCGGCGTCTGGGAAAACCACAGCCGCGTGCGCAAGCATGACGCCATCATGGCGCTGGCCGTACCCGCTGCCGGCTGATGCGGCTGCGGCGTATGCTGAGGCCGCCTGCCAGCCTCGGCCAGGGCAGGGTTTGCATCCTGCACGGTTGGCGCAACGCATTCCCAACAGCACAACACACCACAACACCCAGGAGATTCGCATGAACGCCCCCAACCCCCGTGGACTCTGGCATGGCCGCGCTGCCGACTTGCTCGCGCGCGGCATCGACGGCCGCATGGTGATCGACGGCCACCGCTACCACGCCACCGACGGCCAGCTGTTCGACTGCATCTCCCCGCTCGACGGCAAGGTCATCGCCCGCGTCGCCCGCGGCAAGGCGGCCGACGTGGCCCGCGCCGTGACCTCGGCCCGCGCCGCCTTCAACGACCGCCGCTGGGCGGGCCAGGCGCCGGCGCAGCGCAAGAAGGTGATGCTGGCTTTCGCCGAGCAACTGCGCCGCGCGCGCGAGGAACTCGCCCTGCTCGAAACCCTGGACATGGGCAAGCCGATCAAGAACAGCCTGTCCACCGACGTACCCGGCGCCGCCCGCTGCATCCAGTGGTTCGGCGAAGCGGTGGACAAGATCTACGACGAAATCGCCCCCACCGGCGACAACGCGCTGGCCCTGGTCACGCGCCAGGCCATCGGCGTGGTCGGCGCCATCGTGCCCTGGAACTACCCGATGCTGATGGCCTCGTGGAAGCTGGGCCCGGCACTGGCCGCAGGCAACAGCGTGGTGCTCAAGCCCAGCGAAAAATCGCCGCTCACCGCGCTGCGCCTGGCCGAACTCGCGCTCGAAGCCGGGCTGCCCGAAGGCGTGTTCAACGTCGTTCCCGGCTTCGGCCACGAGGCCGGCGAGGCGCTGGCGCTGCACCTGGACGTGGACGCCATCGCCTTCACCGGCTCCACCCGCACCGGCCGGCGCATGCTCGACTATGCCAGCCGCAGCAACCTGAAGCGCGTGTACAACGAACTCGGCGGCAAGTCGGCCAACATCGTGTTCGCCGACTTCGACGACCTCGACCGCGCCGCCGCCACCGCCGCCGGCAGCATGTTCTACAACCAGGGCGAATCGTGCAACGCACCCTCGCGCTTGCTGGTGCAGGACACCATCGCCGACGCCTTCGTCGAAAAGCTCAAGGCGCTGGCCACTCAATACGCCCCCGCCGACCCGCTCGACCCCGGCACCGTGCTCGGCGCGCTGGTGGATGAAACCCAGACGCAGACGGTGATGGGCTACATCCAGGCCGGGCTGGACGAGGGCGCCCAGTGCGTCACCGGCGGTCGCCGCGCGCTCGAAGCTACGGGCGGCCAGTTCGTCGCCCCCACGGTGTTCGACGGCGTACGCAACGACATGAAAATCGCGCAGGAAGAAATTTTCGGCCCGGTGCTGGCGGTGATCCGCTTCAAGACCGAGGCGGAGGCGATCGCCATCGCCAACGACAGCGCCTACGGCCTGCATGCGGGCGTGTGGTCGCGCAGTCTCGACCGCGCGGTGCGCGTGTCGCGTGCGCTGCAAGCCGGCACGGTGCACGTGAATCAGTACGACGAAGACGACATCACCGTGCCTTTCGGCGGCGTCAAGCAGTCGGGCAACGGCCGCGACAAATCGCTCCACGCCTTCGACAAATACACCGAACTCAAGACCACCTGGATGCGCATCGACAGCGCGAATTGAAACAACCCCACTCCCCACCCCAGCCCTCCCCACCAGTGGGGAGGGGGCAACTCATCCCCCATAGTGTGGGGGAGGTTGGGAGGGGGAGTCGCTAGGAGCCCCACCATGAACCATTCCCGCAACGAACAACTGCAAGCCCGCCGCGCCGCTGCCACGCCGCGCGGTGTCGGCGTGATGGCCAGTTTCTACGCCGACCGCGCCGAGGGCGCCGAGTTGTGGGACGTCGAAGGCCGCCGCTACATCGACTTCGCCGGCGGCATCGCCGTGATGAACGTCGGCCACCGCCATCCCAAGATCGTCGCCGCGCTGCAGGAGCAATTGAATCGCTTCACCCACACCTGCTACCAGGTCGTGCCGTATGAAAGCTATGTGAGTCTGGCCGAAAAGCTCAACGCGTTGACGCCCGGCAGCCACGCGAAAAAAACCGCGCTGTTCTCCACCGGCGCCTAGGCGGTGGAGAACGCCATCAAGATCGCCCGCGCCTACACCAAGCGCCCGGGGGTGATCGCCTTTGGCGGCGCCTTCCACGGCCGCAGCCTGTTCGCCGTCTCGCTCACCGGCAAGGTGCAGCCCTACAAGGCCGGCTTCGGCCCCTTCCCGCCCGAGATTTATCACGCGCCGTTTCCCTGCCATTGCGCCTCGCTGGACGAGACCAGGAAGGCCGTGGAGCATCTGTTCAAGGCCGACATCGAATCCTCCCGCGTGGCGGCCATCATTTTCGAGCCGGTGCAGGGCGAGGGCGGCTTCAATATGATTCAGACCGAAGCCGTGAAATGGCTGCGCAAGCTCTGCGATGAGCATGGCATCGTGCTCATCGCCGACGAGGTGCAGACCGGGTTCGGGCGCACCGGCAAGATGTTCGCGATGGAGCATTTCTTCGAGCAGACCGGCGTGCTTCCCGACCTGATGACCATCGCCAAATCACTGGCTTCGGGCATGCCGCTGTCGGCGGTGACGGGCCGTGCCGAGATCATGGACGCACCCGCACCCGGCGGCCTGGGCGGCACCTATGCGGGCAATCCGCTGGCCATCGCCGCAGCGCACGCCGTGATCGAGGTGATGGAGCAGGAACAACTTCCCGCACGCGGCCAGAAGCTCGGCGACCAGCTCCAGGCGCGATTGACCAGTCTGCGCGGGCAGGTGCCACGGATCAGCGATGTGCGCGGACTGGGCGCGATGGTGGCGGTGGAGTTTGCCGATCCGAAAACCGGCGCACCCGACGCCGACATGACCAAGCGGGTGCAAGCCGCGGCGCTGGAGCGCGGGCTCATCCTGCTGAGCTGCGGTGTGAACGGCAATGTGCTGCGCTTCCTGTTCCCGCTGACCATTCCCGACGCCCTGTTCGCTGAAGCGCTGGACGTGCTGCAAGCCGCGCTGCTGGACGCGGGTCGCTGACAAACGCGCGACGGCGATGGAGGCGTGGCAACTCTCCGGGCAACGCAGCGCACAAGGCGCGAACACCCTGCCGGCGCAGTTCACCGACCTGCGGGGCGTGGCCAAGGGCAAGCCGCTGCCGCTGCATGAGCTCGGCAACGTGTCGCGCCGCGGGGCTGGTTCTGCCGGGTCGCCACGCAGGCCAATCGGCTCAATCGCCCCCCAGCAGGGCATCCTCGGCCAGGGCCAGGGCTTCGGGTGAGCCCGAGAGCACGATGGTGTCGCCGGCGGCCAGCACCAGTTCGGGCTCGGCTTGCAGCACATGGCCATCGGCGCGGTGCACCTGCGCCACATGGGCGCCGTGGAGGTTGAGCGTGGCCAGGCTGGAGCCCACGGCCAGCGCCCCGGCGGGCAGGGTGAGGGGCTGCAGCCGCGCCTGCTCGCGCTGCTCCACCGTGCTGCCGGGGTCGTCGATGCCGTGGAAATAATCGCGCAGCAGGCCGTAGCGTTCGGCCCGCGCCGCGCGCAGCCGGGTGAGCACGCGCGGCAGCGGCACGCCGACCACGGCCATGGTCTGCGAGGCCAGCATCAGCGCGCCTTCCAGCACCTCGGGCACGACCTCGGTGGCGCCGGCGGCGCGCAGCTCGTCCAGGCCCGAGTCGTCGCGCGTGCGCACGATCACCGGCACCTGCGGCGCATGGGCGCGCACCAGTTGCAGCACGCGCAGCGCCGAGCGCTTGTCCACATAGGTGATGGCCACGGCGCTGGCGCGCGTGAGGCCGGCCACCTGCAGGCTGGCCAGGCGCGCGGCGTCGCCGAAGACCACGTTGCGCCCGGTGGCGCGGGTCTTGGCGACGCGGTCGGGGTCGAGGTCGAGCGCGACATAGGGAATGGCTTCCTCCTGCAGCAACTGCGCCAGGTTCTGGCCGCAGCGCCCGTAGCCGCAGATGACGACGTGGCGCTGGGTCTTGATGGTCTTGCGGGCGATGTCGGTGAGCTGCAGCGAAGCCAGCATCCATTCATTCGCCACCAGCTTGAGCACGATGGCGTCGATGTGCTGCGCCAGAAACGGCGCAGCCAGCATCGACAACACCGCCGCCGCCAGCACCGGACTCAGCAACTGCGGTGGCAGCAGACGATGCGCTGCCGCCAGATTCAGCAGCACGATGCCGAACTCGCCGGCCGGCGCCAACCACAGCGCGGTGCGCAGCGACAGCCCCGGCGGGGTGGCGCGCCGCTGCTCCACCGCGAACACCACGGCCGTCTTGGCCAGCAGCGGCAGCAGCGCCAGCAGCAGCACCACCCACCATTGCGCCAGGACGAGGCGCCAGTCCAGCAGCATGCCGATGGTGATGAAGAACAGCCCGAGCAGCACGTCGCGGAACGGGCGGATGTCGGCCTCCACCTGATGGCGGAATTCGGTTTCGGCAATCAGCATGCCGGCGAGAAAAGCCCCCAGCGCCAGCGACAGCCCGGCCAGTTGCGTCAGCCAGGCCAGCCCCAGCGTGATGAGCAGCAGGTTGAGCATGAACAGCTCGTCCGACTTGCGCCGCACCACCAGCTTGAGCCAGGGCCGCAGCAGGCGCCCGCCGGCCAGCAGAATCACGCCCAGCGCCACCGCTGCCTTCAGCGCCGCCCAGCCCAGGGTCATGGGCAGATGGCTGCCGGGCGTGGCCAGCGCCGGAATGATCACCAGCAGCGGCACCACCGCCAGATCCTGGAACAGCAGCACCCCCATGATGTGCCGCCCATGCTCGGACTCCAGCTCCAGCCGGTCCGCCAGCAATTTCACGACGATGGCGGTGGACGACATCGCCATGGCCCCGCCCAGCACCACGCCATAGCTCAGCGGCCGCTCCCACCAGCCCGGCGCCAGCCAACCCAGCAACACGCTGCCGGCCACCACCAGGGCGATGGTGGCGCCCACCTGCGCCGCGCCCAGGCCGAACACCAGGCTGCGCATGGCTTGAATCTTCGCCAGGCTGAACTCCAGGCCGATGGAAAACATCAGGAACACCACGCCGAATCCGGCCAGGTGCTGCACCGTCGCCGGGTCACCCGCCAGCGCCAGCGCGTTCGGCCCGATGACCACCCCCACCGCCAGATAACCCAGCATGGCCGGAAGCTGGAAATAGCGGAACAGCGCCACGCCGAGCACGGCGGCGACCAGGTAGAGCAGGGTGATTTCGAGACCGGTCATGCGCTGGGTGGAGATCGCGCCCACACCGCTTGTGGATGGGGCGCTCATGGGTGCCGCGTGGCAACGCCGCACCATGCGGCGCCCGTCATACACGGTCACACGAGCATAAGGCATGCCTGCTTGGGCGCCGCTGCGGTCTGCGAGCCTTCGGGGCGTGTCGAGGCGCCGCTCACCTCCCCCACAGGGCGGGGGAGGTGAGAGCGGCGCTGCGCGAACTTGAGGGATGCCCCCCAGCCTCCCCAACGACGTGGGGATGAGCCGGCCCCTCCCCATGCGTGTGGAGGGTTGGGAGCGGTTCGGACGGCGACGGATTGGGGAAACATCCATGGCTTTTGGCGCGTGGCAGGGCAGATGCGCGGCTTTGCCAGGGCCGCTCCCCGTTCACCCCGCCTCGGCGAACAGGCTCACCAGTTGCCGCCGCAGCCAGATGTTGGCGGCGTCGCCCTGCACGCGGCGGTGCCAGAACACATGCGTGGTCAGGCGCGGCAGGCGGAGCGGCGGTGTGAGCATCACCAGCCCGAAGGGCGCGGCGGCGCGTTCGGCCAGTTTGCGCGGCACCGTCACGAGCAAATCGGCCTGGCTGACGATGTACGGCACGGCGACGAAATGCGGCACGCTGTAGTGGGCGAAGTTGCGCACCCCGGCGCGGGTCAGTGCCTGCGCGATCTGGCCGTAGGGGCTGGCCGGGTTGTCCACCAGCAGGTGGCGCGCCGCCTTGAACGCTGCCAGCGGAATGCGGCCGCCGCTGAGTTCGCGCGCCAGCGGGTGCTGGCGCCGCAGCAGGGTGACGTAAGGCTGGCTGAACAGGCGCCGCTGCAGCAGGCCGGGGGCCATGTCCTCGAAGGCGCCGATGGCCAGGTCGATACGCCCGGCCGCCATCGCCTCGGCCAGGTTTTGCCCCCCGGCGCGCACGCTGCCAATGGCCAGCGCCGGGGCCACGCGGGCGCAATGCTCCAGCAGCGCAGGCATGAAATAGACCTCGCCCACGTCCGTCAGCGCCAGGGTGAAGCGCTGGCTGCTGCTGGCCGCGTCGAAGCGGGTGGGCTGGTTGACGGCCGCAGCCAGGCGCTGCAGCGCCTCGTCCAGCGGCGCGGCCAGCAGCAAAGCCAGCGGCGTGGCCTGCATGCCGCGCGGACCACGCACGAACAGGTCGTCGTCGAACTGCCGCCGCAGCCGCGCCAGCGCATTGCTGGTGGCCGGTTGCGACAGGCGCAGTGCGCGGGCCGCGGCCGAGACGCTGCCTTGCTGCAGGATTTCGCGCAGCACCAGCAGCAGGTTGAGGTCAAGATCGCGCAGTTGTCGCATGGCGGCTGTCCATTCATGGCGTGAATGGGCATTATTGATCCGATCGACAACGGAAATATCTAGGATGGTCGAGGTAACGTGCGGTGCCAGCCTTGCCACGCGCCAAGCCCGCCCATCCCGGAGATCAGCATGCCAGTCCCATCCGCCGCGCAAGACGCCACGCATGTCGCCACCAACCCCGCCGCCGACCTCTGCGGCTTCGGCAACCACTTCGCCACCGAGGCCGAGCCCGGCGCGCTGCCGCTGGGGCACAACTCGCCGCAGCGCGCGCCGCTGGGTCTGTATGCCGAACAGCTCTCGGGAACGGCCTTCACCGCGCCGCGCGCGGCCAACCGCCGCAGCTGGCTCTACCGCATTCGCCCCGCCGCCGTGCATGGCGACTTCACCTTGCTGCCGCCCACGCTGTTCACCCATGCCTTCGGCGCAGCGCCAACCCCGCCGACGCAGTCGCGCTGGGACGCCTTGCCGCTGCCCTCGCAGCCCACCGACTTCATCGACGGCCTCGTCACCTACGCCGGCAACGGCGGCCCGGATGCGCAGAGCGGCGTCGGCATCCACCTCTACGCCGCCAATGCCGACATGCACGGCCGGTTTTTCTACGACGCCGATGGCGAGTTGCTGATCGTGCCGCAACAAGGACGGCTGCGCATCGACACCGAACTCGGGCGGCTGGACATCGGGCCGCAGCAGATCGCGCTCATTCCGCGCGGCGTGCGCTTTCGCGTGGCCCTGTCCGACGGCGTGGCGCGCGGCTATGTCGCCGAGAATTTCGGCGCTTTCCTGCGCCTGCCCGAACTCGGCCCCATCGGCGCCAACGGCCTGGCCAATCCGCGCGACTTCATCACCCCGCATGCCGCGTACGAGGATGTCGACGGCGCGTTCGAACTCGTCGCCAAATTCCAGGGCCGCTTGTGGCGCGCGCCCATCGACCACTCACCGCTGGACGTGGTGGCCTGGCATGGCAACGACGCCCCCTGCCAGTACGACCTGCGGCGCTTCAACACCATCGGCTCGATCAGCTACGACCACCCCGACCCGAGCATCTTCACCGTGCTCACCTCCCCCAGCGACACGCCGGGCACGGCCAATCTGGATTTCGTCATCTTCCCGCCGCGCTGGCTGGTGGCCGAGAACACCTTTCGCCCGCCCTGGTTCCACCGCAACGTCGCCAGCGAATTCATGGGGCTGATCCATGGCGTGTACGACGCCAAGGCCGAAGGCTTCGTCCCCGGCGGCGCCTCGCTGCACAACTGCATGAGCGCCCACGGCCCCGACGCCGAAACCTTCACCCGCGCCAGCGCCGCCGACACCACCCAGCCGCACAAGGTGGCCGACACCATGGCCTTCATGTTCGAAACCCGCCAGGTCATCCACCCCACCCCCTGGGCGCTGCAAACCCCGTTGTTGCAGCGCGGCTATGCCCAATGCTGGCAGGGCTTGCGCAAGCAGTTCAAGGCGGGTGGGGCGTGATTCGGGTCGCCTTGGAGGCGGTAACGGGAGGCAAGGCGATGGCGCCTCGTTCGGCCTGTTTTGCCACCGAGCAACGCGGCGATGCATGGGGCGCGATCGGGGCTTGCATGGCGGCAGGCAGCGGCGTAGAGTCGAACCAGACTCACCACAAGAAGGAGGCGCCATTGCCCATGACCGAGGGAGTTCTCTGATCCAGCCACACGCTGCGGCGTGAAACCGCTCCCGCCCATGGGAGCAGAGCCGTCAGGCACCGTTCAGACCTTGCGTCCGTCGGTGCCTGATTTTTTGGTGGGCCGCCTCGAATGCGCGAGCGTCCCCTTCGTTGCCTTGGGAACTCAAGGCAATTGGCTCGCCATCACCACCGTGCGCCAGCCGTTGTACTGCTGCCAGGCGGCGGTGACGCTGCCGGCGGTGTCCACCGCCAGGGCGGGGAAGCTGGCTTCCACCGTGGTGCGCGCGTCCGACAACAGGGTTGCGGCGCTCCAGCGTGCGGCGCTCGGGTCGTAGCGCGCAGCCTGCACCTGCATGCCGCGCGGGCCGTCCTGGTACCAGGCGGCGGTGACGTTGCCGGCGCTGTCGGCCACCAGCACCGGGTTGCCGGCGCTGGCCTGTTTCGGGTCGTCCAACTGCACCGGCGTGCTCCAGCGGCGCGTGGCGGCGTCGAAACGGCTGGCGAGGATGGCGTAGCGCGCCTGCGCCGGGGCGGCGACATCGGCCTGCTCCCACGCCAGGGTGATGTTGCCGGCGGCGTCGCTCACCAGCGCCGGGGCCAGGGCGGCGCCGCGGAAAGCGGGGCTTTGCATGAGCGTGACTGGCGAAGCGGTGAGCGGCGCGTTGCGCTGCCCGGCGGCGAGCTGGCGCACGGCGATGCGCCGGAGCGCGCCGCTGCCCTGCACCCAGGCGACCGTCGCCCCGCCTTGCGGGTTGCCGATCAGCGCGGGGTTTTGCGCCCGCACGCCGGCGGGGCCGATGCGCCATGGCCGCGTCCACGGGTTGCTGCCCGTGGCGCCATGCGCTGCATCGTCCGGCAACTGCGCCACCATCACCGCCTCATGCCCGCGCGCACCCTGTTGCCACGCGGCGATGAAGCCGCCGTCCGCGCTCGCCGCCACGACCGGGTTGTAGGCATTGGCGCCGCTGTGGTCCAGCGCCATGGCGGGCTGCCAATGCCCGGCCGAGACCCTGAAACCGCTGGCGAAAATGCCGGTGTGGTGGCCGTCGGGCTGTTGCCACACCACGGCCACATCTCCCGCGGCATTCGCCGCCAGTTGCGGGTTGGTGGCGTTGCCCGACAACGCCGGATCGTCGAGCCGAACCGGGGGCGACCCATCGCCGTCGGCGGCCAGGCGGCGGGCCTGGATGGTGTTGTGTCCCTGCAGGGCCTGGAACCACACGGCGGTGACCTCGCCGCGCGCATCGGCCACCAGCGCCGGAATGTTGGCGGCGCCAGCCCCGGGGCCGCGCAGGTCGATGGCGACAGGCGCGCTCCAGAACTCGGTTGCTGGCGCGAAGCGGCTGAGCTCGATGGCGTTGCGCACGCCGTCGTTCTGGAACCAGGCGGCCACCATGGCGCCCCTCGCGCCGCTCGCAAGCTGCACGCCGCTGGCCGGGCGGTCCGCCAGGCGGGCGGTGCGGGCATCGTCGATTTCCGTGGGCGGTGTCCAGTCGCTGCAGGCCGTGGTGAAGCTGCTGCGCACGGGCGTGACGGGCAGGGCGCCGGGCGTGTGCGCGGCGCTGAAGTCCAGCGTGTAGCGGGTGCAACCGGCCAGTGGCGCGGCCGGCTCGAAGGTCGCGGTGTCGCCGCTGACTTTCAGCAGCCCCGTGACGAGCGTGCCAATCGGTGTGCGCAACTGCAAGCGCCCCGGTGTGAGCGCCGCTGCAGCTTGCGCCGAGGCCAGACGCACGCCGGGCTGCACGACGCGATCGACCTGGCTGGCGCCGTCGGCCGGCATGCATTGCACGGCTTGCGTGCCCGCCAACGTCAGGGGGGCGACGCCGCAGGCGAGAAGAGCGACGACAAGACGAAACTTGCACATGGTGGGGCGGGCTCGGTGGGAACGGGTGACGACGGTGGCCCGTTTGTAGCATTGGCCTGCGAGGCCTGCGCAGCCTGGAGCGAGATCGCGAGAAATCGCATGGGCAATGATGGGCCGCCTGGCGCGCCGGTCTTGCACGGTCAGGCGGAAGGCATGTGGCCTCAGGACACCTGCGCGGCCCTGCAGACGCTCAGGTGCCAGGCTTTTCCATGTCGCCAAAGAACCGCTGGTAGGCGACGAGGTAGGCCAGTTGAAACCCCGCCGCCACAATGAACGGCGCGGTCAACCAGCCCTGGTGCAGCATCAGGCCGGCGATGGCCGGGCCGATGGCGCGCGGCACCTGGATGGAGACGTTGTTCACCGTTGCCGCCAGGCCTTGGCGGTGCTGGCGCGTCAGCCCCATGGTCAGCGCCTGGCGCACTCCCAGCGTGCCTTGGTTGAAGGCGGCGCGCACTGCCCAGAACCCGGCCGCCAGGACAAACACCGGCATGAAGGGCGTGAGCACCATGAGCAGCAGCCCCGCCCCGCGCATGCCCACGACCGTGCGCACCACGCCATAGCGCGGCACGAAGCGCTGGGCGAGTTGCGCGCCGACGGCGGCGAGGACGAAACTCGCCGCCAGCGCCGGGCCGATGGTGGCCGGGCCGTGGTCGAAGCGGCGCAGGAACCAGTAGGCCATCAGCGGCGCCACCAGGCCGATGCCCAGGCCGTTGAGCGAATTGGCCAGCCCCAGGCGCCAGAGCATGCGGTTCTCTTCGGCGTGGGTGGCGGAGTGCCCGCGGCCCTGCGCTTTCTCCCCATGGGCCGCGGGCGTGTCCAGCGTGGCACTGTGGCCGCCGCCCTCCACGGCCTGGAACTCGGTGTCGGCATCCGGCATGGCCGTGGCCGATGCGGACAGCGGCGGTTTGGTCCGCGCCCGCTTCACATCCGGCGCGCGCCAGATCAGCGCCAGGCCGATGGCCGAGCCCATCAGGGGCAGCACGAACAGCGGGCGATAGGCCAGCGCACCGGGCAGCAAACCGCCCCACAGCGCGGGCAGCCCGGCGAGCAGTGCGCCCAGCGCCATGCCGAAAAAGCCCAGCGTGGAATTCAGGCTGAACACGCGCGAGCGCTGCGCCGGCGCCAGATCCTGCGCCAGCCAGGCCTGTTCCAGCGGGCCGAAGGGACCGGCCGCGCCGTTGGCGCCACGGCCGAAGCCGCCGAGCACCGCGCCCAAGGTCAGCACCCAGGTGGCGCTGCTGGCCAGCGCCAACAGCGCGCTCAGGATGAGCACGCCCTCGTACGCCAGCAGGAACTGTTTGCGCCCGAGCCGGTCGCTGGCCGGGCCGATCAGCAGGGTCAGCGCCACGCCGAGCAAGAGCCCGGCCGACAGCACCGCGCCGATGGCCGCCGCGCTCCAGTTCAGCGCGTGCAGGTAGAGGGAGAAGCCCACCACCAGCGCGCCCTGGCCGACGCTGCGGCCAAAGCGCGCCCCCATGACGAGCTTGACCGCCGCCGGCCAGGCTTCATCCACGCGTCGCGCGGGGCTGGGCAGGCTTTCGGTGGACATGGACATCGCGGTGTGGCGAACAGTGCGGCGGGGCTTGGGTTTGACGCTTCAGGTGGACGTGATGCATGGACGTGGTGAAGGGGGCGTCGGCGAGCGGTCAGCGGACGGATCGGCAGACTCGCTCCGCGCACCTGATCGGCGAACGAGGCCGCATGCGACCTCGCCGGACTGTCTCCGCGCAGGTTGCATCGCGCTGCATCACGGGGACTTGTTCAGCGTCGCCTCAGGGTCGCGTGGCTCGTCGCGCTCAGCGCAGCACCAGGGCCTTGGTGTTGTCGGTTCCCGACGCCGGAACCAGCGCAGCCAGGGTTGGCAGGGTGTGGGCCAATGCGGCGGTTTTGGCCGGAGCCGGCGCGGCCATGTAGCGCTTGATCTGGGCGATGACCGCCGGCTTGTCCCAGTCTTCCGGGCCGAGGGTGCGGGCCACTTCGCGGCCCTGCTTGTCGATCAGGATGGTGGTGGGTGTGCCGAGAATGTCGAGCATGTCCAGCGCGTGGCTGGTGGGGTCAACGTAGATGGGCAGATGGTCGATGAAGTTGTCCTGGTAGAAACTTTTCACGGTGAAGATGCCGCCTTTGTCGATCGACAGCGGCACCACTTCGAAGTTCTTGCCGCCCAGCACGGATTGCAGCTTGTTCAGCGTGGGCATTTCATGCACGCAGGGCGGGCACCAGGTGGCCCAGATATTGAGCAGCACCACCTTGCCCTTGAAGTCCGCCAGGGTCATGGGCTTGCCTTGGGCGTTCTCGAACGTGACCTTGGCCAGCGGCAGCGGCTTGCCCGTGGGGTAGGGGGTGAAGGTGAAGCCGGCCGCAAAAGCCGGCGCCATGGGGACCAGGCAGGCCAGCAACAGGACCGCAGCCGGCCGGGCGTGACGCAGGAAACGCAACATGAACGATCTCCGAATGATGGGTGCAAGTTGTGGGAAGAGCAGGGCAGATCGCGCCGAACTGGCCAATCTTAGGCAGGCCGGGCGGCAATGGTTGTAAGCAAAATCCCGCCCGCACGAGTCATGCGGATTGGAGCCGCCGGCCGGGGCTGAAAGTTCCCCTGGGCTTGACTGCCGCAGGCCAGCGGCCCAAGGCACGCAGGAGGCCGTACGGCGCACCCCACCCGACCCGACCCGACCCGATGGGCGCGGCCCGGCTTACTTGCCGAGCCCCGGCAGCACGATGAAGGGGGCGTTGTTCTGCTGCGGAACCGGCTGGGCTTTGGCGGCGGGTCTGGCGCTCGGCGTCGGGGTGCCGCTGGTGATCGGCTCGCCGAAGCCGGAGGTGAGCCGGCCGCCAGCCGTACCCACCGCGGCAGCGGCCGACGCGCCCGGGGCGGCGCCCAGCAACTGCGCCGGCACCGCGGCCGGGTCCAGCGGCGGGTATTGCTGCAGGAAATAGGCCTCTTTGGCGTTGGGCACGGCGAAGCGGCCCACCGAGGCGAAGCCGGTGGCCGGGCTCACCGGGATCTGCACCACGTCAGGCGGCGCGGCCCAGGGGATGTCGGGGTCGCCCTGCAGCGCGGTGCGCATGTATTGCATCCAGATCGGCAGCGCCACGCTGGCGCCCTGCTCGCCGCGGCCCAGGCTGCGCGGCTGGTTGTAGCCCACCCAGGTGATGGTCACGCGGTTGTGGTTGTAGCCGTCGAACCAGGCGTCGAAAAAGTGCGAGGTGGTGCCGGTCTTGCCGGCCAGATCGGTACGGCCCAGCGCCTGCGCCGCGGCGCCGGTGCCGTAGTGAATCACGTCCTGCATCATGCGCGTCATCAGGTAGGCGTTGCCGGGGCTGATGATGCGTGGCGCATCGGGCTGGCCGAGCACCGTTTTCGGCGCGGTGAACAGCACATTGCCGCGCGCGTCCACCACGGTGCTGATGAGCGTGGGCTGCACCAGATAGCCGCCGCTGGCGAACACGCCGTAGGCGCGTGCCATCTGCAGCGGCGTGAAGCTGCCGGCGCCCAGCACCATGGTGGGGTAGGGCGGAATCTGGTCGAGCGGCAGGCCGAACTGCGAGGCATGGTCGCGCGCATACGGCACGCCCACGGCCAGCACCACGCGCACGGCGCAGACGTTGTCGGAATGCGCCAGCGCGGCAGCGGCCGGCATGGGTCCGGCGAAGTGGTTCTCGTAGTTGTGCGGCTGCCACAGCGGCTGGCCGGCGCCGGGGTTGATGGAGATGGGCGCGTCGTCGATGATGGTGGACGGCGCCAGCCCCTCGGCCACCGCGGCCGAGTAGATGAAGGGTTTGAAGCTGGAACCGGGCTGGCGGTAGGCCTGGTTCACATGGTCGAACTTCTCGTGGTTGAAGTCGAAGCCGCCCACCCAGGCCTGCACCGCGCCGGTCTGTGGCTGCAGCGACACCAGGGCCGATTGCGCCAGCGGCAGTTGCGCAATTTCCCAGCCGCCCTTGGGCAGTTTGAGCAGGCGCACCACGCTGCCCACCACCACGCGCTTGGCGGCCGGCGCCTTGCCGTACAGGCCGGGGTGGCAGAACGTCAGGCCGTCGCCGGTAATGGTTTCCTGCTGGCCGTCGCGCCGCACCACCACCACGGTCTTGGGGCTCACCTGCAACACCACGGCGGCTTTCAGCCCGCCGACGTCGTGCGCGTTCTTCAGCGCGGCCACGGCGGCTTGGGTGGCGGCGTGCTCGCCGTCTGGCAGGTCGATGTGGCGCTCCGGACCGCGCCAGCCTTGGCGCCGGTCGTAGGCCAGCAGGCCGGCGCGCACCGCGGCGTTGGCGGCGGTCTGGTCCTTGTCCAACAGCGTGGTGGTGACCTTGTAGCCGTCGGTGTAAGCGGCTTCGCCGAAGCGCGCCACCATGATTTGGCGCACCGCCTCGGCTGCGTAATCGGCGTCCACGCTGTAGTGCAGCACGCCCTGGCCGGCGAGCACGTTCAGCGGCGCGGCGATGGCGTCGTCGTACTGCTGCTTGCTGATGTCGCCCAGCGCCAGCATGCGCCCGAGCACGTAATGCTGGCGCCATACGGCCAGCTTCATGCTGTTCTGCGGGTTGTAGGCCGAGGGCGCTTGCGGCAACCCGGCCAGCACCGCCATCTGCGCCAGGCTCAACTCGGTGAGCGGCTTGCCGTAGTACACCTGCGCAGCGGCGGCGAAGCCATAAGCGCGCTGGCCCAGATACACCTGGTTGAGGTAGCGGTCGAGAATCTGATCCTTGCTCAGCGTGTTCTCGATCTTGTAGGCCATCAGCGCTTCGACGAACTTGCGCAGCGGGGTTTTCTCGGGCGAGAGGTAGAAGTCACGCGCCACCTGCATGGTGATGGTGGACGCGCCCTGCACCGCGCCACCGGCGCCGAAGTCGGCCAGCGCGGCGCGGATGACGCCGGTGAAGTCCACCGCGCCATGCTCGAAAAAGCGCGAGTCCTCGGCCGCCAGCACCGCCTGCTTGAGCTGCTTGGGCACCTGGTCGTAGGCAATGACGGCGCGGCGCTGCACGCCGAATTCGCCGATCAGCGTGCCCTGCGCGGTGTACACCCGCAGCGGCAGGTCGGGGCGATAGTCGGTGACTTTGTTCAGGTCGGGCAGGCGCGGCCACAGCATCACCACACCCACCGTCAGCAGCAGCGCGCCGGCCAGGCCCAGCAGCGCCAGCCCGAGGATGATGGACGCCCAGCGCGGCAGGCCGCGGCGCGCGGGCTTGCGGGAACGCGGCTGGGGTTTGCGGGGCGGGGAGGCGGGCGAGGGCGCCGGTTTGTCCGGCTGGAAGGTGGGTTCAGTCATTGCAGCGCGGGATGATAATCGCCGAAAGCCGCATTTTTGGGCGCTTGGCTGGCTGAAATGTGAGGGGATGTTTCGGCATCGGAGGCGCCCAATGCCATGGCAGAGGCGACGCGCCATCGAGCCATGCCCTGCGTCCGCTGTTCCACGCATCGGGGCCATGCGGTCCCGGAGGCGCGAGTCCTCCGGGAATCGGGCAGCGGCCAATCAGGGTCACCAACCAGAATCGGTATCCCCAGGTTGAGTATCCCGATTGCGCTGGCGGGCGGGTTTATGGCTGCGCTGGACGGTAGGCGGGTTGCGGCGGCGCATAGCCCGGCGCGGGGGGCGCGTAGCTGGGCGGCGGCACATAGCGCGGCGCCGCATAACCCGGCACCTGCGCACCGCGCGAGTACATGCACTGCTGGTAGGCGATGTTGTAGGCGCGTTGCGCCCCGCCCTGGGTGTCGCTGTAGGTGCCGGCACCGCCGGCGCTGCCGGCCAGCAGCCCGAGGCCCGCGCCCACGCCGGCGCCCTGGCTGTTGCCGCCGATCAGGGCGCCCGCTGCAGCGCCCAGCACAGCGCCGGTGGCGCCCGAGACCAGACCCGAATTGCTCGCGGACTGGCTGTAGCCGGCGATGCGCTGCGCCGCGAAGTTGCGGCAGGAGGCATCGATGGCCTGGAACTGCTCGAACGGCATGCCTGGCGCCGGCATCACGGCGATGGTCGGACCCAAGGGCGCGGAGGCGCACCCGGCGAGCAACAAGGCCGAGGCCACGGCACCCAGGCCGAGGAAGGGAAGTTTGCGCATGGTGTTCATCCTGCGAGTCGAAAGGGTAGTAGAGAAATCAGAGGTGGGAACGAAGGGGAGAAGCAGCAGTTCGGGGAAGCAGACAAAACCGGATTGTCGGAAATTGTTCAGTGCCTTGCTGAAGGGCGGCTGAAGCCGAGGGGCATGCGCGCGCCGGGGCTTTGCATATCGCCGCCCCAGTCAGCGCTTGGCCGGTGGGGCCGTGGGCGCCGGAGGCGCTGGCTGCGCCAGGACCTGCGCCCAGCCTGCCGGGCAGGTGGCGATTTGCGGGTAGTACCCGGCCGGGTTGCTGCAGTAATACCAGTAGGAGGGCGGAGCCGGGCCCAGGGGCAGGTTCTGCACCTGGATGCGTTGCGGCGGCGCCTGCACCACCAAGGGCGGCGCATAGACCCAGGCATTCCAGCCCGGGCCCCAATCGTCGCCCCAGCCACCATCCCAACCGTCACCCCAATCACCGCCGCCCCAGTCGCCGCCGTCCCAGTCGGCATACATCGGCGTGCCCACGCTGGTGCTCCAGTACATACGCCCCTGCGCCTGCGCGGCCGGAGCCAGGATCAGCGACAGGGTCAAAGCCAGAGCCAACGCCGCCAGCAAGCCGAACACGCCGCCAGCCACGCGCCCGATGCGATGTAAAAAAAAGGAGTCGTCCATCATCATGCACCTCTCACAATTCGACTGTAGCGATCCAGTCCAGTTCCTGCCGACACCCCGGAAAAAAACGGCCAGGTACGCGGGGGAACGTGCCTGGCCTCAAGCTCGGTTTGCCACGAGGAGAGGTTTCGGGCAGGGCCAATCTAGCTCCGGTTTTTGTCCCGTCGATGTGCGCAGTTTGAAGATCTGTTTCTGTTGCGCCCAGAGCGCTCCGGCCACGAGCGTCCTGCCTGGAGCCATGCGCCGGATTGGCAGCGCGCAGTGCCTGGTTTTCAGTGACCTGGGCCACCCTGGCCAGGTCCACCCTGGCCGTGATCCGGACCACGGCCATCGCCGTTGCCGCGGCCATGGTCTTGTTGGTGGTCCTGCCCATGACCCTGCCCAGGGCCACCTTGTTGAGGCCCATGCTCCGGGCCGCGTCCAGGGCCATAGCCTTGCGGCGGCCCGTGTGGTCGCTGTTGCGTGTCGCCGGCCGCGCGGAAATGGCGCCAATGCGGGTCGCGGCCATACTGGCGCGCCTGCTCCTGGTAGCGGCCCCAGTCGCGGTCGTGGAAGCGGCGCAGTTGCGGTGGCGGGCCGGGCAGGCGGTACCACGGCCCGCCGTAATGCGGCCCGCGGTACCAGCCGCCGCCATAGTTGTAGTAATACACCCCGCCGAGGTAGAAGATGGGCTGCTGCACTCCCAGGGCGACATACGCCCCGAGCGCCGGCACCCACACCATCGACGGCGGCGCCACGACCACCGGAGGCGGGTAGCCAGGTTGCACATAAATCGGCTGTGGGGCATACACCGGCGGCGGCGTGCCGATGCTGAACTGAATGCTCACCGGCGGCCCCTCCGCATGCGCCAGGGCGCCTGCGCCCAGCAGGCCCAGCGCTGCCAGTGTGCGCAAGGTGGGGGTGGATCGAGTATTCATGGTGGTGCCTTCATGAGAAAACGCACGGTCGCCCGAAGACTTCTCAGAACTCGGGGCCTCTGCAAATTGGCGGCCGGAGGCGCGCCCAGGATCAATCATGCCAGCCCGTTCGCCGGTCTGGGTTGGTCCCCCGCCGCGCCAGCTTGTTGGTTGCTGTTTGTCGGGCCGAAGCCCGAACGGCGCCGTTTACACATGTTGGCCCAGTCCTGTTGCTGCATTGTGTCCGGTCATCCGTGTCGGGCGGAGGCAAGCTGTCCTTCATCAGCCACCCATGAACATGACCCGCATCGACCAGCGTCTGCGCCTGGGTGGGTAGCGCGAAAGTGTGGTGAGTGGTCAACGAGGACCACATGGTCCAACCCATCAGAGATCAAGAGCTTCCGGCGAGTTTGAGCATCAGCTTTCCTTAAACACAGACCGCAGCCCAAGATGCGTCACGAATGGATCAAAGGCCCGGTCGCAATGCAGCAGCGTGTGGCCGCTTTCAAAATGCAGCGCGTGGCGATCACGGTGTCGATGGTTTTACGCACGGTGATGCCCAGGGCGCGCAGGGCCCGGTGGTTCTTGGCGGCTTGAATCGCAAGGTCTTGGCCGCCGAGTTCAGCAACAACCAGGGACGTGAGCCATTTCTCGGTCTTGTTGACGTCTTGGTCGCGGCGGAAGCCTTGCAGGACTTCGGTCAGGATCAAGTCGCCCACGGCCGAGGGTTGATTGCCGAGCAGGCTGTCGAGCTTGTCGGTTTGCGGGGTTGCGGAGCCACGGAAGTCGTCGATCCAGACGCTGGAATCGACCAGGATCACTTGTCGGACCTCATGGCATCGAGGTCGCCTTCCCAGGTCAGTTTGCCGCGGAAACAGCGGATTTCTTCTTGCTGGCGAAGCCGAAGCACCGTGCGCAAACCGAGTTCCACGGCCTCGCGCTTCGTCTTCAGGCCGGTCGCTCGCAGCGTGTCCTTCATCAGCTTGTCGTCAATCACGATCTTGGTCCGCATCGTGTGTGCTCCGAGTGAGTTAGGTACACGTTCTAGCCCTGGTCAAGCGCTGCGGCGGGCGGGACCAATCGTGTCCCGCCGTTCAAACCTCACCCCCCAAAATACCCTGGCAGAATCTTCTCGTGCGTCGTTGCCGGATTGTCGGCCAGCAGGTGCGGGTCGGTGGTGACGATGATCAGGCCGGCCATCGGGTCGCCGAAGCCGTGGACGGTGGGGCGCTTTTTCGGCATGGTGCGGCCGCCCGGTTCCTTCATCAGTTCGGCGTGAACGGAGCAGTAATAGAACTTCAATCCCGGCTGGCGGAAGGCTATTGCGTAGGTGCTCACCTTGTGCCCCGGCCCGGGCGTGCCTTCCACAGCGCCGTCGAAGCGGGGGCTGGGTTTGCCGGTGAGCGGGTTGTAGCCGACGATGGCGTGCGCGCCGGTGTCCTGGTCAACGAACACCACGTCTTGCCCGGGGCGCACTGCCACCACGTTTTCCAGGAACATATTGGCGCCGTTCATGTGGATATAGATCGGCGCGGGCTTGTGGGCCGGTGCCGTGGCCGCCTGGCTGAGCGGGGCGAACAGGGCGCAGGCGAGCAGCGCGGCAACGGCCGGCAGCGGGCGTCCAGCGGCGCGCAGGGCGCGGGATGCGAGGGTGGCATTGGTCATGGCAATATCCTTGGCGACGGGATCGAAGGGGAAGGACGGCAGCGCCCATCGCGGCGCGTCGGCTGGGGACGAGAAGGCGGCATTCCTGCCAGGCTTGGTTGGCAGGCCAAGTGGGCATGCTGAGTTGGTTTGATGGGGGCTTGCCCGCCGGGTTTCATGCGCGGCATTCATGCACGGCTTTCGCGCTGCGCCGGCGCCACGCCGAAGCGCAGCGCCAGTTGCGGCAGCACGAACAGGTTGTACAGCAGGCTGGTGAGCAGGCCGCCGAGCAGGGCCACGGCCATGGGGCCTTCAATTTCGCGGCCCGGCGCATGCAGGCCGAGCGCCAGCGGCAGCACGCCGAGCGCCGTGACCAGCGAGGTCATGACGATGGCGGCGAGGCGGTCGGCCACGGCACGCAGCAGGGTGTCGGCGTTCCATGCCAGCCCATGCTCGCGCTGCAACTGGCCGGCGTGGGCGAAGATGAGAATGGCGTTGCGCAGGCTGATGCCCATCAGCGCCAGCAGGCCGATGACCGCGCCCAGCGACAACACGCCGCCCACCAGCCAGGCGGCGAACACCCCGCCAGCCCAGGCCGCGGGCACGGACAGCAGCACCAGCAGCACTTGCCGCGTGGTGGTGGATGCGGCCTGGCGTGGGGTGATCGCCGCCGCATCGCCAGCGGCGGTGGTGGCATTGCGCCCCAGTGCCATGGACAACAACAGCATCAGCCCGGCGAACACGCCGAGCACGTCCACCCCCAGCCGCTGCAGCGTGGCGTTGCGCTGCGCCGCATCGCCCTGGAACTGCAGGGTGACGCCGGGCGGCACTTGAACCTGCGCGTGGATGGCGGCCTGGGCGCGCTGCACGAAGCCGGTGATGTTGGCCGAGGTGGTCGATGCCAGCACCGTTTGCACCCGCTGCTCGCCGAGGTGGCGAATGTCCGACGGGCCACTGGTGGCGCTGATGCTGGCCAGCTGGGCCAGCGGGACGAAACCCAGCGACGGGGTGTGGATGAGCAAGTCGCCCAACACCTGCGGGTTGTTGCGTGCGCTGCGCGTCAGCACCACGCGCACCGGCACCGGAACGGAACCGTGGAACACCGTGCCTGCGTTGCTGCCGGCAAAGGCGGTGTGGATGGCCTGCAGCACCGGCAGCGGCTGCAGCCCCCAGGCGCGCAGCGCCTCGGGCTTGAGCGCGATGTCGAGCTGCGGCACACCAGGCGGGGTTTGCAGTTGCACGCCGGTGGCGGTGGGCAGCGCGGCCAGGACCGCCGCAACCCGCTTGGCCACTGCGTCAATCGCCGTCAGATGGGTGCCCAGCACCTGCACCACCAGCGGGGCGGCGCCGCCGCCGGCCACGGTGTTGTCCAAGCGCTCGGTGAGAAAGCTGTTGATGCGGAAGCTGGCGCCGGCAAAGCCGTCGACCACGTGTCGAATGGCGGTGAGCGCCTGCGCCGAATCGGCCCCCGGCTTGAGGTTGACGTCGAGCGAGCTGCTCTGTGTGCCGGAGGCGTCGGACGACAGCGCGGTGCGCCCGGTGTGCTGGGCGACCAGGCGCACTTGGGGCAACTGCTCCAGCGCCTTCACCACGCGGGCACCTTCGTCCAGCGAGGCCTGAATGGACGCGCCCGGCGCCAGCCGCATGTGCACGATGTACTGCCCTTCCTGCAGCGGCGGCAGAAAGCTGCCGCCCATGCCCCGCGCCAGCAGCGCCGCGCCGATGACGAGCAAGAGCATGATGATGGAAGCCGGCAGCCAGTACGGCAGCAGCCGCCGCAGCAAGGCGGTGTAGCCGCGCTGGGCCACACGCACCGGGGCGGGGGTGTGCAAGGGCGCTGAAGTGCGCGCTGATGCGGGCATTGACGTGGACGTGCCGTGCTGCGGCTTGGTGCCGTCCGGCATGGGGCGGCGCTGGCCGCGCCGCGCCAGCAGCAGCGCGGCCAGCGCCGGGGTGACGGTGAGCGCCACCAGCAGCGAGGCCAGCACCGCCAGCGCATAGGCCTGCGCCAGCGGCGCGAACAGCCGCCCGGACAACCCCGGCAGCAGCAGCACCGGCACCACCACCAGCAGCACGGCGGCGGTGGCGTACACCACCGCGCCGCGCACTTCCAGGCAGGCGGCGAGGATGACGCGCAGCGGCTGCTGCGGCTGTTCGGCCACGGCGTTGTCGCGCAGCCGCCGCAGGATGTTCTCGACGTCGATCACCGCGTCGTCCACCACCACGCCGATGGCGATGGCCAGGCCGCCGAGGGTCATCACGTTCAGCGTCACGCCCATCCACACCAGCACCGTGATGGCGGCCAGCAGCGACAGCGGAATGGCGAGCGAGGAGATGAGCGCGGCGCGCCAGTCCAGCAGCGTGAGGGCGATGACCAGCACCACCAACAGCGCGCCGAGCAGGAGCGAGTCGCGCACGTTGTGCATGGCGATGGTGATGAAGTCGGCGGGCCTGAACAGCGTGCCGTGCAGGGTGATGCCCTGCGCTTGCAGACCTGCGCGATGCCGCTGCAGCACGGCCTGCACCGCGCGCGTCACCTGCATGGTGTTGGCGCCGTAAGACTCCTGAATCTTGATGATCACCGCGGGCTCGCCGCTGACGCTGCCCCCGCCGATCGCGGGCAGCGAGGCGTAGGCCACCCGCGCCACGTCCCCCAGCGTCACCACCCCTTGCGGCGTGGCGCGCAGCACCGTGGCGGCCAGCGCCTGCGGCGTGGGCGCGAGGCCGTGGCTGACCAGCAGCACGCGCTGCTCGGGCGTGGCCATGAAGCCGCCGCCCAGCAAACCGGTGGCGTGTTGCGTGGCGGCCAGCACCTCCTGCAGATCGAGGTGAAAACGCTGCAGCGTCTGCGGATTCACCCGCACCTGCAGCGCGCGTGTCTGCTGGCTGAAGATCAGCACGTTGTCCACACCCGGCACCGCCATGAGTTGCGGCCGGATGCGCCATTGCGCAATGGACTGCAGGTCCATCAGACTGTGGCGCTGCGATGTGAGACCGGCCATCAGCACCGTGCCGGTGCTGGAGGTCAGCGGAATCAGCTGCGGCGCACCGACGCCTGTGGGCAGATGCACGGTGGCGAGGTGCTGCGCCACGCGCCAGCGGTCGTCCTGAAGCTTGGTGCCCGACTCGAAATACAGCTTCAGGATGGAGAGGCCTGGCAGGCTTTTCGACGCCACCTGCTTCACGCCCAGCATGCCGCTGGACGCGGCTTCCAGCGGGTCGGTGACGAGCAGTTCAACCTGCTCGGGCGACAGGCCGGGAGCTTCGGTCTGCACCTTCACCATCTTGGCGGCGAATTCGGGAAACACATCGGTGCTGGCCTGGCGCGAGAAGTTGACCGCCAGCGCCGCCAACAGCGCGGCCAGCGTCAGCACCACGCCACGGCGATGAATGCTGGCGCCGATCAGCGCCGCCTGCAAACCACGGGCGCGGGCCATCAGTCGTCGTCCCCGGCGGTTGTGTCATGCGCGGCGGGCTTGGCCTGCGGCTTGGGCGGCGGCGTGAGCAGCAGGCCCGCGCCGTGCGTCACCACATCCAGCGCCGCCCAGCCGGGCTGCATGTAACCGGCTTGCAGCGGCCAGGCGGTGGACAGCGCGTGGGGCGTGAACCGGCGCGCGTTGTTGGCGGCGGGCGTGGACGTGAACACCAGCGCCTGCCCGCCCGACCACACCACGGCGCCAGCAGGCAGCAGCACGCCTTGTTGCGCCTGGCCGGACTGCACCTGCGCCAGCAATTGCAGCCCCGGCATCAGGCCACTCGCGGCCGGGCTGGTGGCGACAAAGCGCAGCCCCTGCACATGGGCCGAGGCCGCCGCCGCCGGGCCGATGACGGTGGCGGGAAGCCAGCCATCGCGCAGCTCGCCCGAGCCCCCGGGGACATGCAGCCGCACCTGTGCTGCCGCAGGCAGATCGGTCCCTGGTGGCAGGGTGAGATCGACGATGAGTTCGCGCCCGCTGGCGATGGCGCTGCGCAGCGCGGGGACCGTTTGCAGCCGCGCCGCCAGCGCCGGGCCGAGGCTGGCCGTGAGTTCGGCTTGCGCCGCCTGCAGCGTGGCTTGCGCCACAGCCACCTGCGCCTGGGCCGTTTGCGCCGCGGTTTGCGCCTGTTGCACTTCGGCCAACGCAATGTTCTGCCCGGCCTGGAACAAGCCCTGCGCCCGCTGCGCCTGCAATTGCGCGAGTCGCAAACTGCTGCGAGCCGCCGCGAGCCGCGCGCGCGCCATGTCCAGCGCGCTCAGGTTGCGCAAGAGCGCGGCCGGGCTTTGCACCGTGGCGCTGGCCTGGAAGGTCTGGCGATACGCGCCCGGCGCGAGGTGCTGGATCTGCAGGTCGGCGCTGACGATTTGCGCCTGGCTCCACTGCACCGCCTGCGGCAGCGCGGCGTGGACCGGCGTGGTGCCGAGGGTCAGTGCGGCGGCCACGGCCAGCGTGAAGAAGCGTGGCAATGACAGCGGATTTACAGGTGTTTGCATGATGGCTTCATCGATGTTTGTGCGAGAGCGTTGGGCGTTGATCGCGGGCGGCGGCACGCCACAGCCGCAGCGCTCATCGCGCTTCTGAAAATTGGGAGTGCCACGCCACGGCGGAAAGATGTGGCGAGGTCTTGGGCTGCGGCGCCAAGGGAGCAGCGGCGGGTGCCGCGGCTTTTCGCATCTGCGCATGCGGTGGCTTGAGCTCATGCTGCAAAGCCGCCTGCAGCGCGCCCAGCGCCTGCCATTGCGCGGTGCGGGCCTGCAGCGCGGCGTGTTCCGTGGCGAGGGCGCGCAGCTTCGCCTGCAGCACTTGCACCGGGCCGATCAGGCCCTGGTGCCGGGCGGCCTCGTCGGCTTGCAGCAGTTCCAGGTTCGCCGCGCGCAGGCTGTCGGCCCGGCGGGTTTCGTCTTGCGCGGCCTGCAAGGCGGCCTCGGCCTGTTCGATGCGCTCAAGCACCTGCCCTTGCACCTGCTGCAGCACCGCCCGGGCCCGTGCCAGGCGGGCGCGGGCGGCGGCAATTTGTCCCTGGTGCTGGTTGAACAGCGGCAGCGGCACGCGGGCGCCGAGGGTCAGGCGGTTCACCCCCTGGTCGCGTTCGGCGCCGGGGGCAATCATCGGCGGGCCGCCGTCGCGCAGCGCCTGCGCCAGTTGCAGCGCGGCTTGCGCGGCCTGTTCCTGCTGCCAGGCGGCGCGCACGTCGTCGCGGTGCGCCAGGGCGATGCCGCGCAGCTGTGTCAGGCGTGCGGCGCCGGGCTGTGGCGGGGCGGCGTCGAGGGCGGAGAAGTCGATGTGCACCGCGCGCAAGGCGGCGTCGGGCACGCCCAGCGCGGCGGCCAGCGCGGCATGCGCGACCTGTTCCAGCCCCAGGTCGCGGCTGCGTTGCAGGGCTGCGGTTTGCGCGGCGGCTTGAGCCAGCGCCGCGGCCAGTGGCGAGTCCCAGCCACCTTGGGCGCGGGCGGCGGTGCGGCCTTGCAGTTCCAGGGCGACGTCCAGCACCTGCTGTTGCAACTGGGCCTGCTGCTGTGCCGCCCACAGTGCGACATAAGCCTGCTGCACCCGCGAGCGCACTTGCCAGCTTGCGCCACGCAGCAGCAAGCGCGCCGCGCGCACACCGGCCGCGGCCTGCGCGGCCTGCGCCTGGCGCTGCGCGTGCGACTCCAGCAGCAGGCCGATGGCCGCGCCCACGGTCCACGGGCTCGGCGCCATCAGCGCCGCCGCACTGCCGTATTTCAGGCCGAGCTGCAGGCTGGGGTTGGGCCATTGCTTGGCGATCTGCAAATCAGCCTCGGCCAATTGCACGCCGGCACGGTCCACCCGCAGCGCGGGATGAAAGTACAGCGCGGCAAGACTCAAGCGTTGCAGCGTCCAGGCTTGATCGGCAGGCCGCGGTGCGTTCATTTGCAAAGTGATGAAACGTTGCAAACCGCGGTCGAACAAGCTGCGCCGCACCAGCGCCTGCGCGCTGGCCTGCGGCGTGACGCCGGGCGCAGGAGGCGGCACGCTGGCACAGCCGGCGAGCAAGGCGGCGAGCAGGCCAGCCAGCAATGGCTTGCTGGATACGCGGGGCGGCATGAGGTCAGTTGGCATGGCTGGATGTTGCGCCGCAACCGCTGGCGCCAACATGACGACAACATGACGATTTAGTCATGTTGCAGACGGATACGCGACAAAGCCCGGCGCGGGTTGACAATTCGGGCATGCGCATCCTGATCGTGGAAGACGAAGCCAAGACCGCAGCCTATCTCAAACGTGGTTTGGGCGAGAACGGCTTTGTCGCCGACGTCGCCGCGGACGGCACCGATGGCCTGCATCTGGCCCTGACCCAGCCTTACGACCTCGTCGTGCTCGACGCCATGCTGCCCGGGCGCGACGGCTGGAGCGTGCTGCGCGAGTTGCGGCGCAAGCTGGCCACCCCGGTGCTGATGCTGACCGCGCGGGACGGCGTGGCCGACCGCGTGCGCGGGCTGGAACTGGGCGCGGACGATTACCTGGTCAAGCCCTTCGCGTTTTCCGAGTTGTTGGCGCGGGTGCGCAGCGTGCTGCGGCGCGGGCCGGCGCGCATGCCCGAAGTGGTGGAGGTGGCCGATCTCAGCGTCGATCTGCATCGCCAGCGCGCCGAGCGCGGCGGCCAGCGGCTGGCGCTCACACCCAAGGAGTTCGCCCTGCTGGCGCTGCTGGCGCGGCGCGCGGGCGAGGTGCTGTCGCGCACGCTGATTGCCGAGCAGGTGTGGGACATGAATTTCGCCAGCGACACCAATGTGGTGGACGTGCACATCCGCCGCCTGCGCAGCAAGCTCGACGACCCCTATCCCACGCCGCTGCTGCACACCGTGCGCGGCGTGGGCTATGTGCTGGAGGCGCGCGATGCGCGGTGAGTCGGGCGAGGCCGGCGAGGCCGCTCTCCCCTCCAGGCCTGCACGACCGCGTGGGGAAGGAGAGAACACCCCCTCCCCACGCGTGGGGAGGGCTGGGGTGGGGAGGGCCGCGGCGGCCGCCTCCCCCTCCCAGCCTCCCCCACAAGGTGGGGGAGGAGGGAGCAGCGCGGTGCGAGGGATGGAGCAGCTTTCTCATCAGCGACTCCAAGGCCAAGGCGGGGGCGACGGTTTACCCCCTCACCACGGGTGGGTAGGGCTGGGGTGGGGCGGCTTTGCGCTGCGCCGCCTGCGCCAATACGGCCTGCCGCCGCGTTCGCTCGCGGCGCGCATGGCAGTGGCGTTCGCGCTCACCCTGGCGCTCATCCTGCTGGCCGCCAGCACCTGGGTGTACTGGGGTTTGAACGCGCGCATGATGCAGGAAGACCGCGAATCGGTGCTGCGCAAGCTCGATACCGCGGTGGCGGTGCTGCGCAGCCACACCGCCGACAGCGACGAACTGCGCCAGGAGGCTTACCTGCCGCTGCCGCCGGACGCGCCGCGCGATCTGTTCCTGCGGCTGCGCGCTGCCGATGGCCGGGTGCTGTTGCAGACCCCCGGCTTCAACCCGGCGCTCGACGCGGCGCGTTTCGATGCGCCGCAGGCCAATGGCGCGCCAAGCCTGCGCAAAGTGCAACTGCATCACGATCTGCATTTCCTCACCGCCATGCTGCCGGTGATGGGGCGGCTTTCCGCCGGCGCGCCGCTGCAGTCCATGCGCATCGAGGTGGCGCTGAACCGCAGCACCGAGTCGCACATTCTGGCCGACTACCGCCTGCGCCTGACGGTGGTCCTGCTCACCGCCATTCTGGTGGCCGCAGCCGCGGGTTACGCCATCGCCTGGCGCGGCCTGCGCCCCTTGCGCCACATGGCCGACGCCGCGCGCGACATCGGCGCGCAAGACCTGCACCGGCGCCTGGACACCCAGCATCTGCCCGATGAGCTGCACACCCTGGCGCTGTCGTTCAACGCCACGCTGCAGCGCCTGGAGGAATCGTTCGGCCGCATTTCGCAGTTCTCCGCCGACATTGCCCACGAGTTGCGCACGCCCATTTCCAACCTCTGGGGCGAGCTGGAAGTGGCGCTGGGGCGCCCGCGCGAGCCGGTGCAATACCGCGAGGCGCTGGAGTCGGCGGTGGAGGAATGCGCGCGCTTGTCGAACATGATCCAGGCCTTGTTGTTCCTGGCGCAGACCGAGCAGCCTGACGCCGCGCTGCGCATGGAGCGGCTGGACGCGGCGCATGAACTGAACGCCCTGGCCGAGTTCTTCGATGCCGCCGCGGCCGAGGCCGGGGTGCGCCTGCAGGTGCAGGCTGCGGCCGGGCTGACGCTGCGCGCCGACCGCATGTTGCTGCAGCGCGCCTTGGCCAACCTCATCGGCAACGCGCTGGCGCACACGCCGGCAGGCGGCGTGGTGACGCTGTCCGTCCAAGCCCAAGGCGCGTGTCTGCGCCTTGAAGTGGCCGACACCGGCTGCGGCATCGCCGCCGAGCACCTGCCCTATCTGTTCGACCGCTTCTACCGCGCCGATCCGGCGCGCAGCCGCAGTCGCGGTGGCCTGGGGCTGGGCCTGGCGCTGGTGCGCAACATTGTTCGCCTGCATGGCGGCGGGGTGGGCGCCGCCAGCAGCCTGGGGCAGGGCACGCGGGTGTGGATCGACTGGCCCGCCTGGGAGAACGCGCCGCAGGGTTGAGTGCCCCTTTGGCCCCCTTGGTCCCCCTTGAAGCGTCGCCACGGTCCGCGCCGCGCCGCGGCACCACCCCGCTGGCCGGTCGTTGGCGCCATGCCGAAGGGTCAAAATGGGCGCAGGAGGGAACCCGCAGCGGCCGAAGCGCAAGTCAGCGACGCCCCGGGGCGAGATGCCCATGCTTGCCGCAGGTCAACACATCGTCCTCCTGGCGCGTTACAGGTTACAGTTATCTTCTTCACGTTTCCTGTCCGCCAGGGGCCCTCATCATGCGTCGCCAGTTTCTCAAAGCCGCTGCCTCGGCAGCCCTCGCTCCCGCCCTGGCGCGGGCCGTTCCCGCCTGGGCTGCGGGCCTGCCGCCGGACGTGGTGGTGGTGCTCAACTCGGGCGACGCCACCATCAGCCTGATCGAGCAATCCACCCGCCGCGTGGTGCAGACCTTCCCGGTGGGCAAGCAGCCGCATCACCTCATGGCCACGCCCGACAACAAGCTGCTGATCGTGGCCAACGCGGTGGGCAACGACCTGGTGTTCCTCAACCCCATCAGCGGCCAGCCGGAAGGCACGCGCGCCGGCATTGAAGACCCCTATCAAATCGGCTTCTCGCCCGACAAGAAATGGTTCCTCACCAACTGCCTGCGCCTGAACCGGGTTGACCTCTACAGCTACCAGGGCGGGCGCGATCTGCAACTGGTCAAGCGCATGCCGCTCGAGGCGCTGCCGAGCCATATGGCGTTCACGGCCGACAGCCAGATCGCCTTCATCAGCCTGCAGCAAACCAACGAAGTGGCGGCCCTGCACCTGCCGACGCAAACCCTGCTGTGGACCCTGAAAGTGGGTGAAACCCCCGCCGGCGTCTGGCTCACGCCGCAGGACCAGACCCTGCTGGTGGGGCTCACCGGCGCCGACGCCGTGGTGGCGGTGGACTGGCGCCAGCGCCGCATCATCAAGCGCATCGTCACGGGCAAGGCGGCGCACAACTTCCGCTCGCTGGCCGACGGCCGGCATGTGCTGGTGAGCAACCGCGTGGCCAACACCATCAGCATCCTCGACATGCAGGCGCTGACCAAGGTGGGCGACATCACCGGCCTCAAGCCCGGGCCGGACGACATGGAGCTCACGGCCGACCGCCGCTGGCTGTGGACCACCTTCCGCTTCGACCGCACCGTGGGCGTGATCGACCTGCAGTCGCACAAGCTGGTGGACGTGATCGAGGTCGGCAAATCGCCCCATGGCATCTACTTCTACGACCGCGCCCCGTTCTACGACAACCTCTCGCCCGCGCAGCAGGCCCACGTGCCGCGCGCGGCCTGAAACCAACTGAACGCAGCACCATGTTCGACGCCCTGCTCAACACCGCATCGCTGGCCCTGGCCAACGCCGTGGGCGACGCGCAAACTTGGGTTTTCGTCACCCTGGTGCAGCCGCTGCTGTATCAATTCCACTTCATGGACATGGACGACCTGGCCTACGACGGCACCCTCTGGGTGGTGGCCGGCGCGGTGCAAGTGGCCGTCATCTACCTGATCCTGCGCCCGCTCGAAGCGGTGCGCCCGATGGAGCAATGGGCCGACCGCAAGGCCGTGCGGGTGGATGTGATCTACACCCTCATCAACCGCCTCGGCCTGGTCGGGCTGGTGTTCTTCCTCGTGCTGCAACCGGCGTTCGACAACCTCCAGGCCTGGCTGCGGCTGGTCGGCATGGTCAACCTCAACCTGGATGAGCTGCTGCCGCACATGCGCACCCACGCGCTGCTCGGCTTCGTCATTTATCTCGTGGTGCTGGACTTCGCCGGCTACTGGTACCACCGCTGGCAACATCAGATCCAGTGGTGGTGGGAACTGCACGCCGTGCACCACAGCCAGCGCCAACTCAGCCTCTGGGCCGACGACCGCAACCACCTGCTCGACGATGCCTTGCAGCAGGCCTTCTTCGCCTCCCTGGCCCTGCTCATCGGCGTGCCGCCAGGCCAGTTCGTCGCCCTCACCCTGGTGGGAGGCGCGCTGCAAAGCCTGCAGCACGCCAACATCCGCATGAGTTTCGGCAGCTTGGGTGAGCGCCTGCTGGTCAGTCCGCGTTTTCACCGCTTGCATCACGCCATCGGCTACGGCCATGAACTCGGCCACCAGAACAACGCCCGGCTCTACGGCTGCAATTTTGGCGTGCTGTTCCCCTGGTGGGACATGCTGTTCCACTCGGTCGATTTCTCCACCTCGCCCCAGCCCGTGGGCATACGCGACCAACTCCCGCCTCCGCTGGGGCGCGGCGTGGATTACGGCCGTGGCTTCTGGGCGCAGCAGTGGCTGGGGCTGCAGCGCATGTCGCGTCGGCTGCTGCTGCTGCGGCCACAGGGCGGCAGCAAGACGGGCGACGCGGCGGGGGTTTGAACGGCCCGGCACGCAACGCCGCGTGCGGCTTCAGGCATCGGCCACATGGCTGCCAATGCGCTGCGCCAGATCCGGATGGCGCCGCGCCAGCACATAACCGTAGATGGCCGCCAGCGCCAGCGCCGCCAGCGCGACAGACGGAAAGACGTTGAAGGGCGCCGGTTGCCCGGGCTCGATCAAACCCCACAAAGGCAGCAGCATCAGCGCGGTGCCGAGCAGCGGCAACACGAGGTGGCGCGAGACCTTGAAATCGCTCCGGTGGTGCTTGAGCATGTAGATCGGCAGCGCCAGATTGGTCACCAGATAGGTGATGATGATCGGAATCGTGCCCAGCGTGCCGGTGTAGCCGAACAGGTCGACCGGCTGCACGTTGTGGCCAAACACGACGACGATGAGCACCGCAATGGCGATGAAGGTCCACATCGCCACCTGGGGTGTCCTGTGGCGGGGATTGATGTCGCCGAAAAACGCCGGCAGCAGGCCCTCGCGCCCCGAGTTGAACAAGATGCGCGCCTGCGAATTGGTGAGGCCGATGAGCGACGAAAAAATGCTGCTCAGGCCGGCCAGATACGCCACGATGAGCAGCAAGGCGGCCGAGGATTTGAGGGCGTCGACGAAGGGAATGGACGAGGCGCCGATGGCCTTCGCGTTGTGGTGAAAGGCAATTTCGGTGGCGTAGGCCAGGAACACATAGAGCGCGCCGATGGCCAGCGTGGCGATGCCCAGGGCGCGCGGCACGTTGCGCCTGGGGTGGCGGGTTTCCTCCGCCAGCATCGCCGAATTTTCCCAGCCGATGAAGAGATAGATGGCCAGCGGAAAGCCCAGACTCAGGCCCTTGAATCCGCCGGAGAGCTGGCTCCAGGTGAATGGCGCCAGGCTGAGCCAGGAGGCGTTTTCGATCAACATGACCGTCGCGCCGATCAGCAGCAGCAACAGCTCGAAGTAGAAGAACGCGGCAGCCCAGCGGGTGGACAGCCCGATGCCGCGCGACACCAGCAGACCGACGATGCCGGCGGCCGCGATGCTCATCGGTTGCCAGGGAATGTCCCAGCCGAGAAACAGCTTCAAGGTGTCGTGCGCCCAGCCGCCCGAGATCACCACCACGGACGACGCCGCGACGACATAGCCGAACACCACGAACACCGAAGCCGCGGCTCCGGCGGCAGGCCCGAACCCCATGCCGATGAAGGTGACGAAGGAGCCGGCGCTTGGCCGATAGCGCGAGAACTCGGCCAGGGTGTTGGTGAGAAACAGAATGACGACCATGGCCGCGATGATGGTCAGCGGCGCCGCCACACCGGCCCCCGAGACGATGGTGGCGAAGCCGAAAAAGAAGCTCATCGCCGGGGCGATATTGGCCAGGGTCGAGGCCAGAATCTGGGGCAGACCCAGCGCGTCGCGCTGCAGGCGCGCGCCCAAAGCAGGTTGCAGGCTCATGGTTGGGCTCCCTAGACGCTGCGCGTCGTCCATCCGAGAGGGCATTCGCCCTTGAGGCAGCTCTGCGGGTTCATGGCTCCTCCTTGCATGGTTTTTGTCATCCCATGCTAAGGCGACGCTGAACAAGTCCCTCGTGCGCATCGCATCCGCGCCTCGGGCGCTCTGGTGGCGGCGACCGCGCGCCGCCTCAATGCGCGTGGCCGTGCAGGGGGGTGGGCGCCGCCACGTGGGCAGAGCCTGGCGCGGGGATGCAGCCATGGGCGGGATCGTTGCGCGGCGCATCGGCGCAGTCGCCGCATTCGAGTTGCACCGTGGCGTGGGCGACGCCCAGGTGTTCACGCAGGCGGTGGTGAATGGCGCGCAGCGTGGCGTCGGCATCGGCACCCATGCGCAATTGGGCGTGCAGCGTCACCAGCGTCTGCTCGCCCGACAGGCTCCAGGCATGCACATGGTGGACGCCGGCGATGTCGGGAACTTGGGCCAGTTCATCGCGCACCGCGGCCTCGTTGAAACCGGCCGGCGTACCTTCCAGCAGCACATGGGCGCTGTCGCGGGTGATGGCCCAGCCGGTGCGCAAAATCATGGCGGAAACGAACAGCGACAGCAGCGGGTCGGCCACGGTCCAGCCGGTGGCGAGGATGATGACGGCCGCCAGCACCGCCGCGCCCGAGCCCAGCAGGTCGCCCAGCACATGGGCGCGCGCGCCGCGCTCGTTCAGCGAGGCGCCGCCGGACAGCACCATGAACACCGCCACGTTGGACAGTCCGCCGGCAATGGCGATGCCCAGCATCCATGCCGCCTGCACCGCTTCCGGCTGGAACAGGCGCAGCGCGGCTTCCACCACCACCCAGGCCGTGAGCGCCAGCAGCGCCAAGCCGTTGACGAAAGCCGCCAGGGCCGGGCTGCGTTGCCAGCCATAGCTCAAACGGGCGTTGGCCGGGCGCGTGGCAATGCGCTGCGCGAACAGCGCCAGGCCGAGCGCGGCGCTGTCGGCCGCCATGTGCACCGCGTCCGACAGCAGCGCCAGCGAGTTGGACCACCAGCCGCCGAACGCTTCCAGCAGGGTGAACGCCAGCAACACCGCCAGCGCCCAGCCCAGGCGCCGCGCGCTGGTGTTCGGGCCGTGGTGCGCATGACCGCCACCTTGCGTGGGGTCGTCATGCGCGTGGCCGTGGTGATGATCGTCGTGGGTTGAGGCCATGGTCTGTGCGTATCGGGGAAGGTTGCGGCGAAAAAAGCCTGGCCGATTACACCATGCGCCGATGTCGTCCCGGGCCATGACCGGATGGCAGGCAGGGGCAGGAGGCCGATACGCCGCGCGGCTCAGTCCGCCATGAAGCGGTAGCCCACGCCCACCTCGGTCAGCAGGTGGCGCGGGCGGGCCGGGTCGTCTTCCGCTTGTGGCGCAGGCGGCCCATGTCGATGCGCAGGCAATGGCCATGCTCCACATAGCCCGGCTCCCAGACTTCGCGCAGCAGCTGGCGGTGGGTCAGCACCAGGCCGGGGCGGCTGGCCAGGGCGCACAGCAGGCGGTACTCCATCACGGTCAGGCGCAGGTCTTCGCCGTCGCGGTTCACCAGGCGCCGCACCATGTCCAGCTCCACGCGGCCGAAGCGCAGGGGCTCGCACCCGCGCCAGCAGCTCGGCCACGCCAAAGGGCTTGCCGAGGTCGTCGTCGGCACCCTGGTCGAGCGCGGCCACCTTGGCGGCCTCGGCCGAGCGCGCCGACAGCACGATGAGCGGAGCGCCGCTCCAGCCGCGAAAGTCGCGGATGAAGTCGATGCCGTCGCCATCCGGCAGACCCAGGTCGAGGATGACGAGGTCCGGCTTGCGCGTGCCGGCGTCGATCAGGCCGCGCGCCATGGTTGGCGACTTGTCGGCCTCGTGCTCGGCATCGCCACCGGGCTCCAGGGCTCCAGTTGTGGCGCGGTCTGCAGCGGCAAGCGCACGCTGAACGCGGCGCCGCCCGTGGGCTGGTTCGCCGCCGTGATCGTGGTGGTCGTCACCGCGTCGAACAGCGCCGAGGCGGCGATGCCGAAGCGGGTTTGCTGGCCCTCCATATTGCCGCCGGACTGCAGCACGTTGTGTCTCTGGTTCACCCTCAGCGCGGCGATGGCCGGGTTGCCCTGCTGCTCGGCCGCGGCCAAACCGGTGACGGCCACCGCGAACACCAGCACCATGGCCGCCAGCAGCGCCCAGTTTCTTGATCGCTTCCTGCGAGGCCAGCGGCCACCAGGCCGCGCCGCCGTCCATGATCCAGCCGAAAAACCGCCCAAGCGGGCGCGCTGCGCCCACCACCACCAGCAGCACGAAGAATTCGGGAGTCATCAAAAATCCTCCGCGCGAAACAGCGCAATCAGCAGGTAAAGCAGCAGGGCCGGCGCGCCAAGGCCGCCAATCCAGTCGAGCATGTTCACATCAGTTCCTTTGCAGCAAGCGGTCGCAAAACCACACCAGACCGGGCACGGCGGCGTAGAGCGCAAGGGTCAGGGCAATCCAGAGTCCGTCCATGAGGTGCCGCAGCGTCGCGAGCACTGCGCGTGAGCAAGACCCAGAGGTGGCAAGGTCGAAACCGCCTGCGTCTGAAGTGCCTGGGAAAGCCCCCTAAACTGGGCAGAACCAAGCCGGGAATGCGGCGCCCTGCCCCGCACGGCACAGACAGATTTTCGCCAAGCCCCAAAGTCTTCAAACCCCGCATGAAACCCACGACCGACCCCACCCCCGTGACCCAGACCGAGGCCGAAGCCGCCATCCGCACCCTGCTGCGCTGGGCCGGCGACGACCCGGCGCGCGAAGGCCTGCGCGACACCCCGCGCCGTGTGGCCAAGGCCTACCAGGAATGGTTCGCCGGCTACGCGCAAGACCCCACGGCGTATCTCGCCCGCACCTTCGAGGAAGTGGCCGGTTACGACGAGATCATCGTGCTGCGCAACATCGAGTTCGAGAGCCATTGCGAGCACCACATGGCGCCCATCATCGGCCGCGCCCATGTGGGCTACCTGCCGAGCAACCGCGTCGTCGGCATCAGCAAGCTGGCGCGCGTGGTGGACGCCTACGCCAAGCGCCTGCAGGTGCAGGAGAAGATGACGGCGCAAATCGCCCAGTGCATCCACGACACCCTGCAGCCCATCGGCGTGGGCGTGGTGATCGAGGCCAGCCACGAATGCATGACTACTCGCGGCGTGCACAAACGCGGCGTCAGCATGGTGACCAGCACCCTGCTCGGCAGCTTTCGCGAAGACCACCGCACGCGCGATGAGTTCATGCGGCTGATGCGGGGGTGAAGTGAGGGCGATGCGGGGTTGATTCTGGAGCAATGGCCATCATGCAATCTGTTCTCGTGAGTTCGTGCCTACTCGGTCACCCCCCGTGCGCTACCACGGTGATCGTGCGACATGCGCCCATCCAATCTTGAAGCGTTGGCTCGCAGAAGGACGAGTCGTTGCAGTCTGCCCGGAAATCGCGGGCGGATTGACAACGCCTCGACGACCTGCAGAAATCGAAACTGCCAAGGGCGGGCGGTTAGTGCTCCTTGGCGGTGCAGATGTGTTTGATTCAAGTGGAGGGTCACTGCAGCCTATATCAAGGTCAAGGGTGCTCGAAGTTGGGCGTCCGCGTTTTCAATGAAGACCAGTTTGATGAAGCGGCGAAATATCTTGATCAAATCGAGCATGGAGAGCGAAAAGCCTGCATGCTTATCGATGGCTCTGCAGGCCCATCCCATCCGCCGCTTCCTTATGAATCCAATCACGAAATCGCTGGTGATGCGCTTGAGCGAGCGTTGTCGGCTCATACACCAAGTAGTAGGCAATACCCGACTTGATCTTCGTCCCGAACGGCATCACCAGTCGCCGATTCGTCAGTTCTTCTTTCACCAGCGACTCGCGCACCAAGGCGATGCCACGCCCAGCGATGGCTGCCTCAATGACACCATTCGAGTTCACGAATACAGGCCCTCGATTCCCGTCCCCATCTTGGGCGCCAACAGCCTGAAGCCACAACGCCCAATCCAGCCGGTGCTCATCGTGCAACAAGGTGAAGTTGCGCAAATCTTCGATGGTGATGGCGCCTTGCATGCCCCCCTGGAGTTCGGGACTACAGACCGGCTGGAGTTGATCGTCGATCAGGCATTCCGCGGTCAATCCTTCATAGCGCCCCAGGCCATGCCGCACGGCAAAGTCAATGCCGTCCGCACCAAGGTGCACAAGCCGATTACCAGTGCTGATCCTCACCTCGACGTCAGGTGCCAGCACCTCCCAGCTTGACAAGCGCGGCAGCAGCCATTGCATGGCAAAGCCGACCGTGCAACTCACGGTGATCGTCAACGGCCCCATCTTTCCAGTCAAGGCTTGGGTTGCGTCGTCAATCAGACGAAACGCCGAGCGGATGGACTGAAGATAGCGCTGGCCTTCGTCCGTGAGTGTGATGCGCCGCACGCTTCGGACGAAGAGCTGAACACCCAGTCGACTCTCCAACTTGGAGATTTGCTGACTGACCGCGGCCGGGGTGATGTGCAGCTCCTGTGCAGCTTCTTTGATGCTCGACCTGCGGCCAGCGCACTCGAAACAACGCAGCGCATGCAATGGGAGAAATTTCATTTTTGATTTAGAAAAACTGATGTCGCAAAGAAATAATAGTTTGTGAACACAGCCTCCAGTGGCTTTAATATAAGCCAAGCGATTTGACTTTGCAATGAAATTTCGCCGCCAATTGTTAGCGCAGGCCATGCATTATGGTTGATGCATTTTCTGGATGTTTGTTTAGGAGCTGATGATGAGAACTTCTGATTTCATGCGATTGCTTTTGCTGTCCGCCATTTGGGGGGCAAGCTTTTTATTTATGCGAATGATCGCCCCCACACTGGGTGCGTTGCCGACAGCATTTTTTAGGGTCCTGCTCGGTGCAATTGGACTTGCCATTATTCTCGCTGCATTACATCTACGATGGAATTTCAAAGGTAAATTTCGATCGACCTTGATTTTGGGTGTGATCAATTCTGGCATCCCCTTTCTCATGTACAGCATCGCAGCTCGAATTTTGCCCGCAGGTTATTCCGCGATCTTGAATGCAACAACGCCATTGATGGGAGTCATTCTGGGCGCTCTGCTCTTCTCGGAGAAATTGACGCGCAACCGAGTTGCCGGAGTCTTACTGGGATTCGCAGGCGTTGCTCTGCTCGTCGATACGGGACCCGTGACCGCGACGCATCATGTCTTGCTTGGCGCTGGGGCCTGCCTCATTGCAACGGCCTGTTATGGCGCTGCCGGTTTTTTGACCAAGCGCTGGATCAGCGAGCGCGGCGGCTTGGACAGCAAACTCGTGGCCTTTGGGAGTCAAATCGGAGCAACATTATGTCTATTCCCATTCTTTGCCTACTCCGCGACAACAAATCCTCCGGCCAGTTGGGGTGGGAGCGAACTGTGGGCGGCCATTGGCGCCTTGGGACTGATTTGTACTGCCCTCGCCTATATTCTTTATTTCAGACTGATCGCTGACATTGGACCGATCAAATCGCTGACCGTGACGTTTCTCATCCCACCTTTTGGTGTTCTATGGGGTTTTCTGTTTTTGAATGAACCCTTGTCTTGGAGTTATTTGTTCAGTGGTGGTCTGATTGGGTTGGCAGTATGGATGGTTCTCAAGAAAAATGATGGTAATAATCTTGTTAAAGCAGCAAAATTAACATCCAAGCTGGTTCAAGAGTAATGATGCTTTTCCCTCGCCTCTACCACAGCCCCAGCACCGCGCGCAGACTGGTTTCCACCAGAGCCAGTTCCTGCGCGTCCAGACGCAGCAAGGGGCCGTCGCCGAGGCAGTCGCGGTCGATGGCGCGGACATGTTCCACCATGACGAAACTGGGCAGCAGCATGCGTTCGCGCACGGGCAAGGCGACCCGCAGCGGCGCAAGCGTGGGGCGGGATTGGGTGGTCAAAGGGGCGACGATGATGGTCGCCAGACCGGCCTGGGTCGGCGCCGTGTCTTGCAGCACCAGCACGGGCCGAACCTTGCCGATCTCGCCGCCCTTGTTGGGGTTGAGGTTGGCCGTCCAGACTTCGCCGCGGCGTATGGGGGCGGGGCTCATGAGAAACGCCGGGCCGCCCCAAGTTTTCTCGTCCCCCTCGGGGGCGGCCGCTGCGATGCGGCGGCCTGGGGGCGCTCACACCCACCATGGCCGCGCCGGATCACGGCCCGCGCCAGCTTCGTCGCCGAGCGTGTTCTGCAGGCCGCCGCCGGCGAGGTCGTTGGCCAATGCACGCGCGTCGCGCATGGCCGCGGCGTCGGCGCCGAGTTCGCGCGCGGCCGACACCATCTGGGCGGTGAGGCGTTCGCGCTGGCGTTGTTGCAGCCAGGCGGCAATGGCGTCACGGGCGATCTCCGATCGCGACCGGCCTTCGCGCTGGGCTTCTTCGGCCAGGTTGGCGTCCAGCGCGTCGGGTAGGCGCAGGCTGATGGAGTTCATGCGGGGCGTTCTGAGTGCAAATCGTCGTGCATATTGCAGGACGACCTGAATTGCAGCATGGCCCCGCCTCTCAACCCGCGCTGAAGACGAACATCGCCTCCGAGGCCAGCAGGTTGGGCCAGGTGTGGACTTCGCGGCCGGCTTGCACGCCGAAGGCTTCGCGCACTTGCAGGCCGCATTTGGTGGCGAGGCCGGCGAAGTCGGCGTGGGTGGCGACGCGCAGATTGGGGGTGTCGTACCACTGGTAGGGCAGCTCGTCCGTCACGGGCAGGCGGCCGCCGGCGACGCGCAGGCGGATGCGCCAGTAGGCGAAGTTGGCGAAGCTGGCCATGCCGCTGCGGCCGACGCGGGCGGCTTCGCGCAGCGCGGCTTCGGTGTGGCGCAAGTTGGGCAGCGAGTCGATCAGCAGCACGACGTCGAAGCTGGCGTCGGCGAACATGGTCAGGCCCTGTTCGAGGTCGAGTTGCAGCACGTCCACGTCGCGGCGGGCGCAGGCCACCAGCTTGTCGGGGTCGATCTCCACGCCTTGCACCGAGCAGCCGCGCGCGTCGCGCAGATGGGCGAGCAGGGCGCCGTCGCCGCAGCCGAGGTCGAGCACGCGGCTGCCGCGCGGCACGCGCGCGGCGATGATGTCGTGGCGCGGGTCGTGGGTCGTCCCGGGCGGTTGAGTCGTGGCGGGTTTCATCGCGCGCCCTCCAGCTTCAGGTCGTGGGCGATGCGGTCGAAATAGGCGCGCACCATGTCGTGGTAATGCGGCTCGTCCATCAGGAAGGCGTCGTGGCCGTGGGGCGACTCGATTTCGGCATAGCTCACCTCGCGGCGGTTGGCCAGGAGCGCGCGCACGATCTCGCGCGAGCGCTCGGGGGCGAAGCGCCAGTCGGTGGTGAAGCTGGCGAGCAGGAAGCGTGCGGTGGCCGGGGCGAGTGCGGCGGTGAGGTCGCCGCCGTGGGCCGCGGCGGGGTCGAAATAGTCGAGCGCGCGGGTGAGCAGCAGATAGGTGTTGGCGTCGAAAATGCCGCTGAATTTTTCGCCCTGGTGGCGCAGATAGCTTTCGATCTGGAAGTCCACGTCGAAGCCGTAGCCGAGTTCGCCGTTGCGCAGGTTGCGGCCGAACTTGCTGGCCATGGCGTCGTCGCTCAGGTAGGTGATGTGGCCCACCATGCGCGCCATCGCCAGGCCCTGGCGCGGCACCACGCCATGGGCGTAGAAGTCGCCGCCGTGGAAGTCCGGGTCGGTGATGATGGCGCGCCGCGCCACCTCGTTGAAGGCGATGTTCTGCGCCGACAGATTCGGCGCGGTGGCAATGGCGACGCAATGCGCCACCCGCGCCGCGTGGCGCATGGCCCAGCACAGCGCCTGCATGCCGCCGAGGCTGCCGCCCATCACGGCGGCGAGGCGCTCGATGCCGAGGCGGTCGAGCACGCGCGCCTGCGCGTCCACCCAGTCTTCCACCGTCACCACCGGGAAGCGGCTGCCCCAGGGTTGGCCGGTTGCGGGGTCGATGCTGGCCGGGCCGGTGGAGCCGAAGCAGGAGCCGGGGTTGTTGATGCCGACGACGAAGTAGCGATCGGTGTCCACCGGCTTGCCCGGGCCCACCATGTTGTCCCACCAGCCGCGGGTTTTCTCGTCGCCGCCATAGGTGCCGGCGACATGGTGGCTGGCGTTGAGGGCGTGGCACACCAGCACGGCGTTGCTCTTGTCGGCGTTGAGCCGGCCATAGGTTTCCACCACCAGTTCGTAGGCTGGCAGGGAAGCGCCGCTTTGCAGCGGCAAGGGCGCGTCGAACGCCATGCGGCTGGGCGTCTGGTCGCCAAGATCGGAGATGAGGGCCATGCGCGTGTCCATGAAAAAACCGGCGGTTTCGGCAGCAGGGGATGCAGCGAAAACGGGCCGGTGGAGCGCGCTGTTTTAGCTGCATTTGTTAAGCGCCCGCAAGCTCAGAGCAAATCGGCGCGTGGGCGAAAGTATAGGCCGCGGCCTGGTGGCTTGCCGGTCGCGGGCGCAGGACTAGCACGAGCTGGCACGGCCCGGAGGTTTCACCTTGCAACATCTGTCACGCCCGCCCGCCTAGGCAGGGGCCGGGCATGGCCGGAGAATAGCCCGCAGATCCAGATCCGGCGCGGCTGCCGAGGTCGCGGCCAAGGCGGCCCCGGCTCAGCGTCGAACCCACAACTCCAGGAGATGCCCATGAAGCCACCATTCCTCAGCCGTGCCCCGGCCGCCCTGCGCGTTGCCTTGCTGCTGGCTTGCGCGGGGATTGCAGGGGCGAGCTTCGCCGCCGTGCCGCCCAAGGCGGGCCCCATGACCGTGAAGCCCGCCACTTCGATGGAGCAGGCGGTGCAGGACGGCGCGAAGATCTTCGCGCTGGACAGCTTCGGCACCACGCAGACCTGGGTGCCCGAAGGCGCCTTCGGCAACCACCTCATGAGCTGCGCCGCCTGCCATACCGGCGGCGGCGTGCCCGAGGGCATCATGCCCAGCGGCGCCCACATCCCCAGCCTCATCGGTTCGGCCTCCAACTATCCCAAGTTCAAGGCCAAGAAGCACGCCGTCTACACCCTGGAGCGGCAGATCGTGCATTGCGTGCGCTCCGGCATCGTGGGCACGCCGCCCGGCTACAACAGCCCCGAGATGGTCGATCTGGTGGTCTACCTCACCGCCTTGTCCAAGGGTGCGGCCATGGGGCATCAGATGCCGGTGGTGGCGCATTGATACGCCGGCGCGGCGGGCCATGCGCCGCGTTGCGGCTGGCGCTGCTGGCGGCCGTGCTCGCGGCGCCGGCTGCCGCATGGGCCGCAGCCCCGGCAGCCGCGACGGGCAGGGTCGACGCGGTCGCCATGCTGGCGCTGGCCAAGTCCTCCGGCTGCCTGGCTTGCCACGCCTTGCAGCACAAGAAGGTCGGGCCGTCTTACACTGCCATCGCGGCGCGCTACGCCAACAAGCCTGGGGCGCTCGAGACCTTGCAGAACGCCATCCTCCACGGCGAATCCGGCACCTGGGGCGTCATTCCCATGCCGGCGTATGGCGGCGCCCAGCAAGTGCTCACCCGCGCCCAGGCGCACGATCTGGCGCAGTGGATCCTGGGACTGGCGCCCGGGGCTTGATGCCCGGGCACCAAGTTCTCAAGCAACTTCGGCCATATTCCGGTTGCTGGTTTCGCCCAGCCCCAGCACCGCCAGCAGGCTGACGAGCGCGGCCACCGAGATGTAGCCGCCCACCCAGCTCAGGCCGCCTTGCGCCACCAGCACCTGCGCCGCGTAAGGCGCCAGCGACGCGCCCAGAATGCCGCCCAGGTTGTAGGCCGCGCCCGAGCCGGTGTAGCGCACGCTGGTGGGGAAAATCTCCGGCAGCATCGCTCCCAGCGGGGCATAGGTCATGCCCATGAGGAGGAGCGCGCCGCAGAGGAAGATGCCAACGCTCTCGGCCGTGGCCGCGCCCAGCAAAGGCGCCAGCGCGAAGCCCCAGGCGACGGCCGCGGCCGCAGACGCCAGCAGCACCGGGCGGCGCCCGAGCTTGTCGGACAGCCAGGCCGATAGGACAGTCGCCACCGCCATGCAGACGATGGCCAGCATCAGCCAGCCTTGCAGCGCGGGCTTGGGGATGTGCAGTGTGCCGATGCCGTAGCTCAGCACGAACACCGCGCTGATGTAGAACAAGGCGTAGCACACGACGATGGACAGCGACCCGAGCACCAGCGGCTTGAGATGGCGCCCGAGCAGCTCGGCCAGCGGCACGCGGACGCGCTGTGTTTCGGCCTGGCGGAACAGCGGGGTTTCGCTCAGCCTGAGCCGCGCATACAGGCCGATGAGCACCAGCACGGCGCTCACCAGGAAGGGAATGCGCCAGCCCCAGGCCATGAACTGATCGTGCGTGAGCAGCACGCCCAGCAGCAGGAACAAGCCGTTGGCGCAGAGAAAGCCGATGGACGGACCGAGCTGCGGGAACATGCCGAACAGGCCGCGCTTGTGCCTGGGCGCGTTCTCGGTGGCGAGCAAGGCGGCGCCGCCCCATTCGCCGCCCAGACCCAGGCCCTGGCCGATGCGCAGCAGTGCCAGCAGCCACGGTGCCGCTTCGCCGATGCTGGCGTAGCCGGGGAGAAAGCCGATGAGCGTGGTGCAAACGCCCATGGTCAGCAGCGTGGCCACGAGCGTGGACTTGCGGCCGAAGCGGTCGCCGAAATGGCCGAAGAGGAAGGCGCCGACCGGCCGCGCCAGGAAGGCGATGCCGAAGGTGGCGAAGGCGTTGAGCGATTGCGCCGTGGGCGAATCGCGCGGAAAAAACACCGGGCCGATGACCAGCGCCGCGGCGATGGCGTAGACGTAGAAGTCGTAGAACTCGATGGCCGTGCCGATGAAGCTGGCCACGGCAATCTGCGTGGTGGTGTTGCTGGGCGCACCGGGCACGGCCGCGGTTCGTGTTTGCATGCTTGTCTCCTGCTGTTGTGGTCCCGAGATCGGGCAGGCACGAATCTACGGGCAAGGCGCGCAGGGGCCTGCAAGCAAATGTAAATGTCGAGGCTGCGTACCAATGGGCGCAATGGTCTTTGCGCATCGCGCTAAGCTCGCGCCATGAACAAAAAACGCAAGCAACTGGCCGCGCGCAACTTCCCTTCGGCCGGGGAAGAGGCCGCCAAATTCAAGTCGCCATCGCGCTATGCCGGGCCTGAAAGCAGCTACCGCCTGGCCTTCACCGACACCGCTTTTTTGCTGCAGGACGACCTGCGCCCGGTGCGCATGCAGCTTGAACTGCTCAAGCCCGAGATGGTGCAGCGCGAGCATGGCATCGAAGCCACCATCGTCATCTTCGGCAGTGCCCGCATCCTGACGCCCGAGCTTGCCCGCGAGCGCCTGCAGCAGGCCGAGGCCGCAGGCGATGCGCAGGCCGTGGCGTGTGCCAGGCAGGCGCTGGAGATGTCGCGCCACTACGACGAGGCGCGGCGTTTCGCCGCACTCGTGACGCAGGCCTCATGCAGCCTGGAGCAGCCCATCGTCGTCGTGACCGGCGGCGGCCCGGGTGTGATGGAAGCGGGCAACCGCGGTGCGGACGAGGCGGGCGGCCAGAGCATCGGCCTGAACATCGTGCTGCCGCACGAAGAGCAGCCCAACCCCTACATCACGCCCGAGCTGTGCTTCCAGTTCCATTACTTCGCGCTGCGCAAGATGCACTTCCTCATGCGCTCGGTGGCGCTGGCGTGCTTCCCCGGTGGCTTCGGCACGCTGGACGAATTGTTCGAGGTGCTGACGCTGACGCAGACCGGCAAGGTGCGCAAGCGCCCCATCCTGTTGTTCGACCGTGCCTTCTGGACGTCGCTCATCAACTTCGACCACCTGGTGCAGACCGGCATGATCGCGGCCAAGGACGTGGAGTTGTTCCACTTCGTCGAAACCGCCGACGAGGCCTGGGCCATCCTGCGGCGCGAGCTGGGCCTGGACAACGGCGCCGGCGCCGAGAGCGACAGTCACTGAGCCCGGGAGCCTCGCCATGGCCCGAGCCATTCGCCTGATCGGCGCGCCCACCGACATCGGCGCCGGCGCACGCGGCGCGTCCATGGGCCCCGAGGCCATGCGCGTCGCGGGCCTGCGCGAAGCTCTGGAGGGGCTGGGCTTGCGGGTGGACGACCACGGCAACCTGAGCGGCCCCGCCAACCCCTGGCTGCCGCCGGTGGACGGCTGGCGCCATCTGCCCGAGACGGCGGCGTGGAACCGCACGGTGTACGCCGCGATGCGCGCGGCGCTGACTGCGGGCGATCTGCCGGTGCTGCTGGGCGGCGACCATTGCCTCGCCATCGGCTCCATCAGCGCGGTGGCGGCGCATTGCCGCGAGCAGGGGCGCCGCTTGCGGGTGCTGTGGCTGGACGCGCATGCCGACTTCAACACCAGCGCCATCACCCCCAGCGGCAACATCCACGGCATGCCGGTGGCCTGCCTCTGCGGCCATGGGCCGCGCGAGCTGCTGGAGCTGTCGGGCCAGGTGCCGGCGATGGCGCCCGACAGCATCCGCCAGATCGGCATCCGCAGCGTGGACGCCGGCGAGAAGCGCCTGGTGCACGGCGTCGGCCTGGAGGTATTCGACATGCGCTTCATCGACGAGCACGGCATGCGCGAAACCATGGATCAGGCGCTCACCGGGCTGGGCGCCGACACCCATCTGCACGTGAGCTTCGACGTGGACTTTCTCGACCCCGACATCGCCCCCGGCGTGGGCACCACGGTGCGCGGCGGCCCGAGCTACCGCGAGGCGCAGTTGTGCATGGAAATGATCGCCGACACCGGCCGCCTGGCCTCGCTCGACGTGATGGAACTCAACCCCGCGTTCGACGTGCGCAACCGTACCGCCGAGGTGGCGGTGGATTTGATCGAAAGCCTGTTCGGCAAATCCACCCTGATGCGGGCCTGAGGACGTTCACGGCCGTCGCGCGGCGTCACTGCTCGACTGCGGCGCGGCCGTTGCCGGAGCCGCGGCCGAAGCGCGCAGCAAGAGCAGCAAAGCCAGCGCGACGATGACGATGCCTGCGCCCTCGTCGGCATTCGGCCTCTCCCCCAGCAGCGCCCAGGCCAGCAGCACGCCCGTCACCGGAATGGCGAGGCTGGACAGCCCGGCCACGCCGGCCGTCAGGCGCTGCACCACCAGCAGCCACAACGTCCACGCCAGGCCCGAGGCCAGCACCACGTTGAAGGCCAGGGCGGCGATGAAACCGGGCGTCCAGGTCACGGCGCGCTCGGGGACGAACCCGGCCAGCAGCACCAGAAAGAAGGTGCCGACCAGCATCTGCCAAGCCGTCAGGCGCAGCGGCGACAGCGCCTTGCCCTGTCGCGCGAACAGGCGCTTCGCCGCCACCGTGGAGACCGCCCAGTTCATGCCGCCACCGATGGCCATCAAAGCGCTCGTCAGGTCCACATGCGCGTTCCATGGCTGCAGGACGAGCAGCAGCCCGACAGCCGCCAGCGCCAGGCTGGCCACTTGCAAGGGGCGCAGGCGCTCGTGCAGCCAGGCCCAGGCCAGGAGCACGGTCCAGAACGGCATGGTGTAGGCCAGCAGCGCCGTTTTGCCGGCGCCGCCATGCACCAGCGCCCATTGCGCCAGCGCGGTGAACCCGGCGGTCTGCGTCAGGCCGATGAGCAGCGTGGGGCCGAGTGGCGGCGGCGTCAGGCGCTCGCCCCGCAGGCGCAGCAGCAGGAACAGCACGGCGGTGCCACCGGCGTAGCGCAACGCGGAGAAGTTGAACGGGCCGCTGTCAAGCATCGCCAGCTTCATCACGATCCAGTTGCTGCTCCAGATCAGGGTGAGCGCCAGCAGGGCGAAGACGGCGGGTTTGCGAGAGGGATGTGCCGACATGGATGCAAAAGCTTGCATCCTAGGGCGGAACTTGGCCGCCCAGTTCGGGACTTACAATGGGGCACAGTGCGAACGGACGCGCTGCCCGAATTGGATGCCGGGCGCGCAAGCCTTCGGCATGAAACGTGAGAGTCCGTGCTCCTGATGAGCGAACCGGATCGATCCGGAATCAGCCATGTCGATTTATCCCTTATTTGCCTATCTCGTCGGTGCTGCCGCCATCGCCCTGGTTGGTGGCGTCCTCCTCGCCCTGCGCCACACCATGCGCGCTTCGCGCGCAAACCGCGACTTGCGGGACTGAGGCCCGGGCCGTCTTCGCAGGTGCGTCGAGCGCTGCGCTTGACCCCAGGCCTCGGTGCCGCATGACGCCACTCAAACTTGACGAGGCCGCAGGTCCAGGCCGTTGAGCGGTGGCGATGATGAGCAGGTGCGCTTTGCGCGCAGCCTGCAGTCTCTGCTGTGCGCCCGGAACACTTGCCGCGCTGCGCATGTTGCGCGGCTGGTTCGAGTTGTCATGCCGCGTCGTTGCCCATCCAGGCGTTAGCAAGCAATAGCACTTTAGCGGTGCATTGCGGCTTTCAATGCCCCAAATAAATGCATTCATGTGAGGCGCATTCGCACGGATGCGGGGCATTGCGCTTATTTGTGGGGGATTTGTGCAATGTAAAAATCAATCTGGCACGCGATGAGCGCCAACAAGGGGCGCATGCACTGAAATGGAACGAATCTTGCATGCTTTCTGGGCCTTTGCGCCGATTGCGGGATGCCTGTCCGCTGCCGCGCAAAACCGACCTCGAGGAAGCCCTCCATGCAAGCCTTGCAACAAAGCAGTGATGTCCTGTTTCTTCTTCTCGGCGCCATCCTGGTGCTGTTCATGCATGCCGGTTTTGCCTTTCTGGAACTCGGCACCGTGCGCAAGAAAAACCAGGTCAATGCCCTGGTGAAAATCCTGGTCGATTTTGCGGTTGCCACGCCGGCCTATTTTTTCGTCGGCTATGGCATTGCCTATGGGGTGCATTTCCTGGTGCCCGCCGCCCAGCTCAATCTGGACGACGGCTTTGAGCTCACCCGCTTTTTCTTCCTGCTGACCTTTGCCGCGGCGGTTCCGGCGATCGTCTCCGGCGGCATCGCCGAGCGTGCCAAGTTCTATCCGCAACTCATGGCCACCGCGGCCATCGTCGGCGTGGTCTACCCGCTGTTCGAGGGCGCGATGTGGGGCAATCGCTTTGGCGTGCAGGCCTGGTTCGAGCAGGGTTTCGGTGCTTCCTTCCACGACTTCGCGGGTTCCGTGGTGGTGCACGCCATGGGCGGCTGGATCGCGCTGCCCGCCGTTCTGTTGCTGGGCGCGAGACGTGGACGTTACAAGGACGGCCGGGTCAATCCGCATCCCCCATCCAGTATTCCGTTTCTCGCACTGGGTTCGTGGATTTTGATCGTCGGCTGGTTCGGCTTCAACGTCATGAGCGCGCAGAACATCAGCAAGATTTCCGGCCTGGTGGCCATCAACTCCCTCATGGCCCTGGTGGGCGGCACCCTGGCGGCTTTGGTGGCCGGGCGCAACGACCCGGGTTTCGTCCACAACGGCCCGCTCGCCGGGCTGGTGGCGGTGTGCGCGGGCTCGGACATCATGCATCCCCTCGGCGCGCTGGTCACCGGAGCGGTGGCCGGCTGGCTGTTCGTGTGGATGTTCACCCTGACGCAAAACCGCTTGCGGATGGACGACGTGCTCGGCGTCTGGCCGCTGCACGGCTTGTGTGGTGCCTGGGGCGGCATCGCCGCCGGCATCTTCGGCCAGACGGCCTCGGGCGGCATCGGCGGCGTGAGCTTCTGGGGCCAGGTGGTGGGTACGCTGGCTGGCGTGGTCTGGGCCCTGCTTTCAGGGCTGGTGGTCTACGGCCTGCTCAAGCTGGCGATGGGCATTCGGCTGGACGCCGAGGCCGAGTTCGAGGGGGCCGATCTGGCGATCCACAAAATCAGCTCCGCACCCGAGCGCGAAGTCAGCTGGTGAGCACCGCCGCAGGAACGAGAACGCATCGGACGGCCGTGCGCGGCCGACGCGCAGGCGCGCAACAGCATGAAAGCAGGACGGCGATGTTTCTGGTCTTTCCGTGAAATCGTTCACAGTCTTTTCCAGGCTTCATTCCTACAGTGCAAACCATGTGATCGGCCCAGGGGGGGCTGGTCTTTGGCTCCCACCATTGCAGCGAAGGATGAAGATCATGGCCCATACCAATGCCTCCAAGAATCTCTCGGCGCAACACACGGCCGTGGCGCTGAACGACCCCCCAGCGGACGACCCCCAAGTCCCCTCGAATGCCGTGCGCACTGCGAGGGCGCAGGCAGGCTTCGTCGCCGGGCAGCGGTTCACTTGCGAGCACATCGCGCAAATCGCGCAGATTTACATCGACCACCTCGGCATGTGCCGGCTGGAGCCGGTCACCATTCAGGCGGTTGCCGCATCCCAGGGCTTTGACGCCATCGTCGTGGACGACGATGGCCAGGGCTATATCGCCCTCGTTGCCACCGAGCAACTGCCCACGCACGGCACCTACCGCTTGAGCCGCCGGGTCAAGCAGCGCGGCATGGCCGAAGAGCTGTTCGTGGTGGAACAAAGCCGCGCCGGGCTGGAGCAGGGCGAAGTGCAAAACAACTATTACGTGCACATCCTGCGCCGCCTGTCGCATTGAGGCATGGACGTTTTTGAAGCGTTCCTGGCGTTTGCCTGGCGCCAGGTTTGCAGCGCCGGCTCCGGGCTCGTCCGGTTTTCAGACTGCCATCCTCACACCGGGTAGTCCGTGCGCTTGACCACGGTGCGCAGCGCAAAGCTGCTCTTGATGCGCACCACATGCGGCAGGCGCGACAGCTCCTGCTTGTGCAGGCGCTCATAGTCCTGCGGGTTCTCCACCGCGGCGCGCAGCAGGTAGTCGAAATCTCCCGCCATCAGCTGGCATTCGAGAATGTCGCGGCTGGCCGCTGCGGCTTTCTCGAATGCCGCGAGCACCTCCTCGCGCTGGCTGTCCAGCGTCACCTCGATGAACACGGTGGTGGCGCGGTCGATGGCGCGCGCATCCAGCAGCGCCACATAGCGCGCGATCACCCCCGTTTGTTCCAGGCGCTGCACCCGGCGCAAGCAGGCTGAAGCCGACAGCCCCACCTTGTCGGCCAGTTGCGCATTGGGCATGCGGCCGTCGGCCTGCAGCAGGGTGAGAATCGAGCGGTCGTAACGGTCAAGTTCGGTCATGGCGGCGGCATCGGGCGAATGTGCGCAATTCTGCGCCACATCAACCCTAAAAATCCACAGAAAATTGCGCCCATCAAGGGTTTGACCCATCGATCTTGCAATCGGATTTCGTGTCCATGGACCGATACTTTCCCCATCTTTGCAAGCGGCAAAGAACCACGCACAACCAAGGGGAGAACATCATGTTGATCGGCGTACCAAAGGAAATCAAAGTGCACGAATACCGCGTCGGCCTCACGCCGGACGCCGTGCGCGAACTCAGCCACCATGGCCATCGCGTGCTGGTGCAAGCCGGGGCCGGAGCCGGCATCGGCGCCAGCGACGCCGACTACAAGGAAGCCGGCGCCGGCATTGCGCCCGACGCCGCCAGCGTCTTCGCACAGGCGGACATGATCGTCAAGGTGAAAGAGCCTCAGGCGGCCGAATGCCGCATGCTGCGCCCCGGCCAGTTGCTGTTCACCTACCTGCATCTGGCACCCGACCCCGAGCAGGCGAAACTGTTGATGGCCAGCGGTTGCACCGCCATCGCCTACGAGACCGTGACCGACGCCCAGGGCGGCCTGCCGCTGCTGGCGCCGATGAGCGAAGTGGCCGGGCGCATGGCCGTGCAGGTCGGCGCCGTGGCCTTGCAAAAAGCCAGTGGCGGCCGTGGCGTGCTGCTCGGCGGCGTGCCCGGCGTGCCGGCTGGCGACGTGGTCGTCGTCGGCGGCGGCACCGTGGGCACGCATGCCGCGCGCATGGCCGTGGGCCTGGGCGCGCGCGTCACCATCCTCGACAAATCGCTGCCCCGCCTGCGCCAGCTGGACGAACTGTTCGACGGCCGCGTCACCACCCAGTACTCCACCCTGCACGCGCTCGACGCTGCCGTCACCCAGGCCGACCTGGTGGTGGGCGCCGTGCTGGTTCCCGGCGCCGCGGCACCCAAGCTGGTGAAGCGCGCACAGCTCGGACGCATGCGTCCAGGCAGCGTGGTGGTGGACGTCGCCATCGACCAGGGTGGATGTTTCGAGACCTCGCGCGCCACCACGCATGAAGACCCGACCTATGTGGTCGACGGCGTGGTGCACTACTGTGTCGCCAACATGCCCGGCGCCGTCGCGCGCACCTCCACCTATGCCCTGAACAACGCCACCTTGCCGTTCACGCTGGCGCTGGCCAACAAGGGATGGAAGCAAGCCTGCGCCGAAGACCGGCATCTGTGCGCCGGCCTCAACGTGCATGCCGGTCGCATCACCTACGCTGCCGTGGCCCAGGCCCTGAACCTGCCCTACACCGCTGCCGCCGAAGCGTTGCTGGACCAGCCGACGGCGTTGCTGGTGGCCTGAAGGCTGAAGGAGCCCTCGCGTGGCGTGAAGTGCCCGCCGTGAGGCAGGCGTCAACTTTGCCCACGCCATTTCGTTACAACAGGGCAGCCCGCCCCCAGGTCGCCACAAGCAGGCCGCCACAAGCTGGCCCGGGGGGGCTCAAAAGCGCCCCGCTGACTCTCGGCACCGAGGATCTTTGAATCCTCCCGAAGCGCTGGCCCTCCAGCGCAGATGGCCACGGGGCTATCCTGCACCTTGCCCGTGACTCCTGAACGCATCATGCAAACTCCAATTCCTCCACAGCCACCGACTGGCAGCTCCGCACTCAAAACCGTCTGGATCGCCGCCGGCGTCCTCGGGACCCTGATCGTCGTGCTGCTGGCCGCCGTGCTCTACAAGCTGAGCGCCGGCCCCGCCTCGCCCACTGCCGAGCCACTGGCGCCCACGGCAACCGCATCGATGCCGGCGGGAGCAATCCCGGCACAGGCTGGCGGCACCGGCGCGCAATCGGCTGTGGCCGTGACCAACGCCATCCCGGCGGCCCCCGGGGCATCGCAGTTCGCGCCGCTGCAGCCGCCCAATTCGCAGTCGGCCAATTCGCAGTCGCAGCGGCCGAACCGCGTGACCCAGACGCCGCGGCAAACCCGGCCCGTGGCCGATCGCGCTAACAACGCTGCTCCGCAAACCTTCGCGCCGCAACCGGGGCAGGCCCCGGCCCCCGCGCCGCAAGCACCGGTCTGCGCCAGCTGCGGCACCGTGGTTGCCGTCACGCCGGTGCAGGAGCCCGGCCAGGCCAACGGCATCGGTGCCGTGGTTGGCGGTGTCGTCGGCGGCTTGCTCGGCAATCAGGTCGGCGGTGGCAACGGCCGCACCGCGGCGACGGTCATCGGTGCTCTGGGCGGCGGCTATGCCGGCAACGAGGTGCAAAAACGCGTCAATGCCCAGACCGTGTACCGCGTGCAAGTGCGCATGGACGACGGTCAAGTGCGCACCACAACCCTGGGGGCGGCCCCGCCCATGGGCCAGCGCGTGCAGTTCGGGGCGAATGGTGGGCTCAATCCCCTGCCTTGAGGGCGCAAGCCCTGGCTTGCGGGCGGCCGCATTCCGTGCGGCCTGAGCAGTTTCCACGCTCAAGGACCGCCCGGGCCGCGCTGCCGAATTCCCCACACCCCCATCACGGGCGCGGCAACCTGCCGCCCCGGGGTGCCCGTCAGCGTCCGGCCATCACCCGGCGGTATTGCATGGCTTCAGCCAAATGCGCCAGGGCGATGGACTCCTGGGCCGCCAGATCGGCGATGGTGCGGGACACTTTCAGCACGCGATGCGCGGCGCGCGCCGACCAGCCCAGGCGCTTGAGGGCGCCCGCCAGCCAGTTGGATGCATGCGCGTCGAGCGCGCAATGGTCATCCAGCGCCGCACCCGTCAACGCCGTATTCATGCAGCCCTGGCGCTGAATCTGCCGTTCGGCCGCAGCAGCGACCCGCGCGGCAATGGCGTGGCTGGATTCCCCCTGTGGCAGGCGCAGCAGTTCGTCGGGTTCCAGCGCGCCAACCTCCACCTGGATATCGATGCGGTCGAGCAGCGGCCCGGAGATGCGGCCCTGGTAACGCGCCACCTGCTCGGGCGTGCAGCGGCAGGTGCGCGTGGCGTGGCCAAGGTAGCCGCAAGGGCAGGGGTTCATCGCGCCGATGAACTGGAAGCGCGCCGGAAATTCCGCCTGGCGCGCCGCGCGCGAAATATGGATGCGCCCGCTTTCCAGCGGTTCGCGCAGGCTTTCCAGCACGCTGCGATCGAACTCCGGCAGTTCGTCGAGAAACAAGGTTCCCTGGTGCGCCAGTGAAATTTCGCCCGGTCGCAGCACGGAACCGCCGCCGCCGCCCACCAGGGCCACCGCAGAGGCGGTGTGATGCGGGCTGCGGAAGGGCCGCTGCCCCCAGCGCGCCACGTCGAAGCGGCCCACCAGACTGAGCACCGCCGCGCTTTCCAGCGCCTCGTCGGGCCGCATCGGCGGCAGCAGGCCGGCAAAGCGCTGCGCCAGCATGGATTTGCCGCTGCCCGGCGGCCCCACCATCAGCGCGTGATGGTTGCCGGCGGCGGCAATTTCCAGCGCACGCTTGGCGGCGCTGTGGCCGCGCACTTCGGCCATATCGGCCACTTCCGGTGTCTGGGCCGGGGGCTGCGGGGCGGGGCGCAGGCTGGCGGCCGCGCACTGTTTGCACAAGTAAGCCACCACTTCGCTCAAATGGCGCACGCCGAGCACGGCGTCGGGCGCGACCAATGCGGCTTCGGCGGCGCTCTGCGCCGGCAGCACGAAGCACAGCGCGTTGTTGCCGCTGGTGTCCTGTCGCGCCATGGCATAGGCCATGGCCAGCGCGCCGCGCACCGGACGCAACGCGCCCGACAGCGACAGCTCACCGGCGAACTCGTGGCCGACCAGGGCTTGCGGCGGTATCGTGCCCTCGGCGGCCAGCAGGCCGAGGGCGATGGGAAGGTCGAAGCGGCCCGACTCCTTCGGCAAATCGGCCGGCGCCAGATTGACGACGATGCGCCGCGACGCCGGAAAGGCGAAGCCGCTGTTGAGCAGGGCGCTGCGCACGCGGTCGCGGGCTTCGCGCACCTCGGCCTCGGGCAGGCCGACGATGGAAAAGCTCGGCAGGCCGTTGGCCAGATGCACTTCCACCTGAACCGGCGGCGCCTCCAGCCCCAGCAGGGCGCGGCTGGCAACCTGGGCCAGGGCCATGCGTCAGGGCGCGGCCGGTTTGTCGCTGGGCGTGGCCAGCGGCGCTTCAGGAGAAAACGCCCGGTCGCCCGAAGTTTTCCCATCCTCACTCGGGGGGAGTCCGCTTGCGGACTGCTGGGGGTTTTCCAGAGCGGCAACCTGCGCCTCCAGTTGCGCGATGCGTTGGCTGGAGGCGGCCAGCATGGCTTGCAGCGCGTCGAACTCGTCGCGCGTCACCAAATCCAGGCGTCCCGCGGCGGACTGCGCCAGCGCGCGAGCATTGCGCTGCATGTCTTTCAGCGGCGATTTGTCCAGCGCCTCGGCAGCGCGGCGCAAGAAGGCCTTGGGCGAGTTGGGGGTCGATGTGGTCATGGTGGGTGGGGAAAGGGGTGGCGTAAGGGCGTTGTGAGGCGATGAATCGGTGAGTCAGCCGCCATTGTGGCGGTAATCGCGGCAGCACAAGCAAATCTGGCGAAAGGAACTTGTCGCAACCGGGGATCGGCAGCGCCGTGCGGGGTTGGAGGCAACGATGCGAGGTGGCTGGCATCAAGCCATCCAGGCCAGATACCGCAGCCGATTCGGAATGGAAGCCTCGCATTCAGAGCCATGCGTCATACGGGAAATCCCGTACGCACAACAACGGCGCACAGCCCGGAATGCGTGCGCCCTATGGATGCGGCGCACCAGAAAACGCACTGCGCATGGGCATTTTGCCCAAAAACTGGGCCTTCATGGCCGAAAGAACGGGTATGGAGGGGCTTGGAGGCATTCAGCCTGGCCTGGCACGAAAGCTGCAAAGCCAAGCCTGGGCTCACCACTGTCCCGCCGTCCCACTGTCCCCCCACTCCAATGCTTGCCAACGTTTCGGGAGAACCTTGATGAAAAAAATACTGCTTGCTGCCTGCATCGCTGCCGCTTACGGCTACACCGGTTTCGCCTCCGCTCAGACCGCACCCGCTGCTCCCGCAGCCCCCAGCCTGGGCGCGGTGCTCGCGGCCACACCGGGACTGAGCATCACGGGGTATGTGGCTTCCACCTACACCCACTTCGATACGACGCCGGCACTGCGCGCTTTCGACACCAGCCAGAACGGCTTCAAGCTCAACCAGGCGGCGGTGACCTTGGCCTATCTGCCGACATCCGGCGCTGGCGCGCAGGTGACCGCCATCGCGGGTTCAGATGCCAAGGTCCTGCGCGGGGGCGAAACCTGGCCGTTCAACACCACATCGAGTCAATTCGATCTGAACAATGCCTTCGTGCAATACGCCACCGGGCCGCTCACGGTGATGGCCGGCAAGTACTCCACCCTGGCCGGGGCCGAGGTGTTCAATCCTGCGGCCGACAACGAGATTTCCCGTTCGCTGCTGTTCTGGGACATGGAGCCCGGCACGCATACGGGCCTGCGCGCGGCTTACGCGGTTTCCGGCGCCTTGACCTTGACGGCCGGCGTCAACAACGGCTGGAACTTCACCAGTTCGCCCGCCGGCACCGCCAAGACGATCGAGCTTGGCGCATCGGGCTCGCCGAACAAGATGTTCTCGTACTCCGGCGCGTATTACCGCGGGCAGTCGCCGCTGTACGGCGGCAGCACCACCGGAGTTCTGCAACTGCTGGACTTGGTCGGCACCATCAATGCAACGGATAGCCTGAGCTTTGTCGGCAACGTCGACATTCTGTCCAAGGACAACACCCTGCTTCCCGACGGCACGACGGGTACCGGCAAAGCCAACGGACTGGCCCTGTATGCCAACTACGCCATCAATCCTCAGTTCATGCTGTCGGCTCGGGGTGAATACATCGACGACAAGAACGGCATCGTGACAACGAACGCTGGCGGCGTGTTGCCTGCTGGCGTGTTGTCCAACAAGCTCAAGGAACTGACCCTGGCGCTGAACTACACACCCATGTCGAACTTCAAGCTCACGGCGGAGATTCGTCAAGACAAGTCCGACGCGGCAGTTTTCACCAAGAACGGTGCTTCCACCACCAAGCAAACTTCGCTCGAGTTGCAAGGCGTCTATTCGTTCTGAGCACCCACCCCCCACCCCCATCAGGAAGGAGCAACCCATGAAAATGATCATGGCCATCATCAAGCCGTTCAAGCTCGACGAGGTGCGTGAAGCCTTGTCCGGCATCGGCGTGACGGGCATCACCGTCACCGAGGTCAAGGGCTTCGGCCGGCAGAAGGGCCACACCGAGCTGTATCGCGGCGCGGAGTATGTCGTCGACTTTCTGCCGAAAGTGAAGATCGAGGCCGCCGTGCCCGAAACCCTGGTCGAACGCACCATCGAAGCCATCGAAAACTCAGCCCGCACCGGCAAGATTGGCGACGGCAAGATTTTCGTCTCGGCTCTCGAACAGGTGGTTCGCATCCGCACCGGCGAGACCGGTGGCGACGCGCTCTGACACCCGCCCTCCTAGAAAGGTCCTCGACATGAAAAAGTTTCTCGCATCTCTCGCGCTGAGCCTGGTCGCCTTGACCACCGCAGCGCCAGTCTGGGCGCAGGTGGCCAGCGCCCCGGCTTCCACGCCACCTGCCGCGGCGGCACCGGCAGCGGTTCCCGCTCCGGCGCCTGCGGCAGCCCCCGCAGCCGCGCCTGCAGCCCCCAACCCCGCGGCGTTCATCAACTCCGGCGACAACGCCTGGATGCTGACCTCCACCGCGCTGGTGCTGATGATGACCATCCCGGGTCTGGCGCTGTTCTATGGCGGCATGGTGCGCAAGAAGAATGTGCTGGCCACGCTGATGCAAAGTTTTGCCATCACCTGCCTGGTGACGGTGCTGTGGATGATCATCGGCTACAGCCTGGCGTTCACCCCGGGCAGTGGCTTCATCGGCGGCCTGAGTCGGTTCTTCCTCAATGGCATGGGCCTGGACGCGGCGAACCCGCTCGCGCCGACCATCCCTGAATCGACCTACATGACCTTCCAGATGACCTTCGCCATCATCACGCCGGCGCTCATCGTGGGTTCGTTCGCGGATCGCATGAAGTTCTCCGCCATGCTGTGGTTCATGGGCATCTGGCTGCTGGCCGTGTACGCGCCCATCGCCCACATGGTGTGGGGTCCGGGCGGCTGGCTGGGCGGCGACGGCGTGCTCGACTACGCCGGCGGCACCGTGGTGCACATCAACGCCGGCGTGGCCGGTCTGGTGGCGGCCTTGGTGCTGGGCAAGCGTGTGGGCTACGGCAAGGAAGCCATGCCGCCGCACAACCTGACCCTGACGATGATCGGCGCCTCGCTGCTGTGGGTGGGCTGGTTCGGCTTCAACGCCGGCTCGGCAGTTGCCGCCAGCGACCGCGCCGGCATGGCGATGGCCGCAACGCAGATCGCCACCGCCTCTGCAGCTCTGGGCTGGATGTTCGCGGAGTGGATGTCGCGCGGCAAACCCACCATCCTGGGCATCTGCTCCGGCGCTGTAGCCGGTCTCGTGGCCATCACCCCGGCGTCCGGCTTTGTCGGCCCTGGCGGTGCGCTGGCCATCGGCATCGCCGCCGGCGTGGTGTGCTTCTGGACCGCGGTGTACATGAAGGAAATGATCGGCTATGACGACTCGCTCGACGCCTTCGGCGTGCATGCCATCGGCGGCGCCCTCGGCGCCCTGCTCACCGGCGTGTTCGCGGTCAAGGCCATCGGCGGCACCGCCGGCGTGCTCGAAGGCAATATCGGCCAGCTGCTGATCCAGGCCAAGGGCGTGGCGGTCACCGTGGTGTACGACGCCGTCGTCAGCTTCATCATTCTCAAGCTGGTCGACATGACCATCGGCCTGCGCGTGACCGAAGAGCAGGAACGCGAAGGTCTGGACATCAGCCTGCATGGCGAGCAGGTGCTCTGAGCCATGGCTTGAGTTGCAAGTTGGCTTTCATCCGGGGTGATCCTCTCGCCCCGGCCGCATCTCCAGCGGAATGTTCAGCCCGGCCTCGAGCCGGGCTTTTTGATGGGGCGCCGTCAGACGTGCGCGGGCAGGTATCACGCGCCTCTGTCACAATTTGCGGGTTCCGCGCTCGACGCCCGGCCTTTGGCTCTTGATGCAGCCGCCCCCAAACTCCAACGATACGTTCTCGCATGATTCCCCATCTCATTTCCACTGAAAGCGGCCCGGTGCTCGAACTCGAGCAGCGCATTCTCGAAGCCCAGCCCGCCATCGAGCGCTGGTTCCGGCTGGAGTGGATGGAGCATTCGCCGCCGTTCTACGCCTCGGTGGATTTGCGCAACGGCGGCTTCAAGCTCGCCCCGGTGGACACCAATCTCTTTCCCGGCGGCTGGAACAATCTGTCGGACGAAATGCTGCCGCTGGCGGTGCAGGCGGCGATGGCGGCGATCGAGAAAATCTGCCCCGAGGCCAAGGGCCTGCTGCTGATTCCCGAGAAGCACACGCGCAACACCTTCTACCTGGAAAACCTGGCGAAGCTGACGCAAATCTTCCACCAGGCCGGGCTCAAGGTGCATGTGGGCACGGTGGACGACACCATCACCGAGCCCAAGCATGTGCAACTGCCCAACGGCGGCGAGCTGCTGCTGGAGCCGCTGGTGCGCGGCAAGCGCCGCCTGGGCACCAAGGACTTCGACCCCTGCACCATCCTGCTCAACAACGACCTGTCGTCCGGCGTGCCGGCCAACCTCGCAGGGCTGTACGAGCAGTATGTGTTGCCGCCGCTGCAGGCGGGCTGGACGGTGCGGCGCAAGTCCACCCACTTCAAGTGCTATGACGATGTGGTCAAGCGCTTCGCCAAGCTCATCGGCGTGGACCCGTGGATGCTCAATCCCTACTTCACCCAGTGCGGCAACATCGACTTCCAGGAGCGCCAGGGCGAGAACTGCCTGGCCGACGCGGTGGACACGGTGCTGGCCAAGGTGCGCAAGAAGTACAAGGAGTACGGTATCCACGAAAAACCTTTCATTGCCGTGAAGGCCGACGCTGGCACGTACGGCATGGGCGTGATGATGGTGCACGACGCATCCGAAGTGAAAGACCTCAACCGCAAGACGCGCAACAAGATGAGCGTGGTGAAGGAAGGCATGGAGGTGCACGACGTCATCATCCAGGAAGGCATTCCCAGCATCGAGCGCCTGCAGGAAGCGGTGTGCGAACCCGTGGTCTACATGATGGACCGCTATGTGGTGGGCGGCTTCTACCGCGTGCACGCCGACCGCGGCCCGAGCGAAAACCTCAACTCCCCCGGCATGCATTTCGTGCCGCTGGCGTTCGACGAGCAGTTCAACGTCACCCACCCGGAAGCCAAGCCCGGCACCAACGGCCCGAACCGCTTCTACATGTACGGCGTGATCGCCCGCCTGGCGCTGGTGGCGGCCAGCTACGAGTTGGAGCGCACCGACCCCGAGGCCGAGACGGTCTGAACCCATGAG
>NZ_JBTRXV010000003.1:0-18923 GCF_054608695.1 Thiomonas sp. | reverse complement strand
GGGCCGCCAGCCGCCAGAGTCGGCTGGCCTTCGTGCCGTCCAAGCCTGCACTGGCGGGCTTGGAGCCGCGGCACTCAGCCCCAAGTTTGCTCGGGAGGCGCGGCGCGGAGCATGCGCCGAGGCCATTCGCATGGCGCGCGAACCGGCGCGGGCCTGTTCGCTGGTCCATGCTCATCCCCCGCGGGGGGCGGCCGCTGCATGGCGGCGGCCTGGGGCGCTCATACCGCCGGCGCTGCCCATGAATCTGCTCGTCGTCGCCGACCCGCTGGAGGCCTTCAACCCCAAGAAGGACTCGACCCTGGCAATGCTGCGCGAGGCGCAGCGCCGTGGCGACGCGGTGTGGGCGTGCGAACCACGCCACCTGCACTGGGCCGGCGGCGCCGGCGCGGCGCAGGCAGGCCCGGTGCGCGCACTGTGCCGCCACATCCAGGTGCTGGACGCGGCCAAGCCCTGGTTCAGCGAGATCGAACAGGTGGAGCGCGCGCTGCACGACTTCGACGCCGTGCTGATGCGCAAGGACCCACCGTTCGACAGCGAGTTCTTCTACGCCACCCACTTGCTGGAGCAGGCCGAGCGCGAGGGCGCGCGCGTGTTCAACGCGCCGCGTGCGCTGCGCGACCACCCGGAAAAACTCGCCATCCTGGAATGGCCGCAGTTCATTCCGGCCACGCTGGTGAGCCGCGATATGGCGCAGCTGCGCGCCTTTGCCGCCGAGCACGGCGACATCATCGTCAAGCCGCTGGACGGCATGGGCGGCGCCGGCATTTTCCGCCTGCGTGCAGGCGCCGGCGGCAGCCCCGACGTGAACCTGGGCGTGGTGCTGGAAACCCTCACCGACTGGGGCCGGCGCAGCATCATGGCCCAGCGCTTCATTCCCGAAATTGCGCAGGGCGACAAGCGCGTGCTCATCATCGGCGGCGAGCCGGTGCCGTTCGCGCTGGCGCGCATTCCGCAACATGGCGAAACCCGTGGCAACCTTGCCGCCGGCGGCCTGGGCGTGGCCCAGCCGCTCACTGCGTCCGACCGCGCCATTGGCGAAGCGCTCGGCCCGACGCTGGCCGCGCGCGGCTTGCTGCTGGTGGGCATCGACATCATCGGCGAGCGACTCACCGAGATCAACGTCACCAGCCCCACCTGCTTCGTCGAAATCACCCAGCAAACCGGCTTTGACGTGGCCGCACGCTTCCTGGACGCGCTGCAGGCCCAGAGCTGAGGCTCCTGATGCGGCTGCCCTGCGGCAGCCGCCCCCCGCCAGGCGGGGTGACATCTGCGGGCAGACATGCTGTGCGATTCCAGCCTATCTCCTTGAGATTCCTTGAGATGGCAAGGCAACAGCGCGTTACGGGGGCGTGGCCCCATGCTGGGGTTGGGTCCCGATCGAATGGGGAAAGCATGCCGTGGCTCATGGCTCCTGCGCGCGTGGTGAGCATCGCCCCGGTGGATGTTGCCGGCCGCCGGGGCCCGGCCATGGCGCTGGAGAGCGATGACCTGATCGAAGAGCCCGATGTTTTCGACAGCTACACCGAGATGCGCCGCCTGTTTGCGCGCCAGGAACGCATCGCCGTCATGCTCCGTGGCCTGGTGCTGCTGCGCCGGGTCGGCGCCGGCGGCGAGCCGCACGACACGAGGCTCACGCCCGCGCCGTGGCGCCCGCCGCAGAGCCTGACGCCGATGTTCTGGTTCCAGTTGGCCGTGGGTGCGCCGGCCTGGCTGCTCAGCGCCTGGGTCTGGGTCCTGCGCCCGCACGACTGGGCTGCGCGCATGCTGGCCGCTGCCGGCTTGCTGCTGCTCGCCACCACCGCGGCCGCGGCCGTTTACAGCGCACGTGAGCTGGCGCTGCCGGGCGGTTTGTTTCGCGGGCTATCGGCCATCAACCATCCGGGTGCCGTCAGTTTCGGCATGAGCCTGGTCGGCTTGTTCATGATGTATCCGCGCCCCTTGGCGCCTCCATCCAGCCTGCACGCCCTGGTGCATGAGGCCGCCAGCAACAGCATGCGGCATGCCATGGCCAGTCGCATCAGCATCAGCCTGAGCTGCGAGGGCGGCCAGCTGCACCTGCGCATTGGTGATGATGGCGCGGGTTTCGACCCCGACCAGGTCTACGAGGGCCAGGGACTGCGCAATATGCGCACGCGCCCTGGGTGGCGAGGTGCATTGGCGCTCACGCGCCGCCCTCATGGTGGATGGGGCCGAGGCGCCTACGGCAGCGGCGCCTGGAGCCGGCACGCAGGTGGACATCGACTGGCCGGTGCTAACCCGGGAATCGGCAAGCCGCCACGATGCCGCACCAAAGCCGGGAAGGCCGGCCTTGGGCGGCATGACCCGTTGCCGCGTTTTCAGTTCTTGGCTTTGAGCCACTGCATGAATTCCGCATAAGGCTTGGGGCTGCCAGCTTCCCAGCCGGGAATGTGCAACATCTCGTTGAGACGTTGGGACGGGTTGCCGAGCATGGCGGCGCGCACCTTGTCCACGGTCGCGGCAGGCGTGCCGGGAGCAGCCAGCAACGCCCAGAAGGGCATGGACTGATGGGCCAGAACGATGCCACCTTCAGCTTTCCACTTTTTCGATACGAGTGGCGTGACCGCGCCGATCACGGCCGCATGCGTGGTCTGCATGAAACCCGTGACCGCATTCTGGTACGCCACATAAATCACCTTCGGCGGCGTACCCGCGCGCTGCAGCCACACCTTGGTGGCCACCTTGTCCACCAGGCTGCCCTTGGTGGGTGTCAGCAGCAGTGCGGCTGGCGACTTCCAGGCATCGGCCGCGGCCACGCAGGTTGCCGGCGGCACACGTTCCACACCGAGGATGGCGAGTGTCGGCCCGCCCAGCAAGATCTCGCCGGGTTTGCCCGGGCAGGGCTGGGCGATGAAGTCGGTGCCGAACTCCACGGGGGATTTCGCCGTCGCCACGAGTTGCCAGCCCTTGCTCAGGAGTGCCGCGCTCAGGTTGGGCGGTTTGCTGAAGACAAAGTCAAAGTGGCTGCCTTCAGATGCCTGCTTGCCGGCATCAGCCTTGGAATAGTTGGCCTCCCAAATCACTTTGTGCCCCGCTGCGGCGCCGATCACGTCAGCGAGTTCCTGCGCGGTGTTGCCGAGCGCCACCGCGTTTTCCTGCACCAGTCCATTCTGGATGCCCAGCATCAGCGTTGGCGAAGTCGGTGCTGGCGCCGCATGCGCAGCTGGCGCCAGGCCCAGCAGCATTGAAAACAGCAGATTCGTGGTGGGCAGGGTCAGTCGCTTCATGGCATTTGGGTGATTTTTGGGAATCGTTGCTGGTGTAGGACAGTGACAGTGACGGAAAAAACTCACCAATGGAGATCGGGCGTCAGCACCAAGAATGAATCATGGCAGGTTTCTGGACAGCGCACTACTAGCTTAATCCTGATGCCATCCTGGCCTGCGTGCACCACCGAGCATCGTCCCCACGCCCAAGACCCCCGCCGCCGAAATGCAGCACCCGCAATATTCGGGCGTATGGATAGGCCGTTCCGGTTCCCAAGCGCCAGCAGCAGGCGTGCCACGGCAAGGCCCAAGCGTTAAGCTGCAGGCTTTGTCCGCGAGCCCGCCATGTCCGATCTTCACGCCTTGTTTCTGCCCTGCCCGCGCGGGCTGGAAGCCATGCTCGTGGCGGAAATGCAGCAGCTCGGCAGTGCCACGCTGCAGGTTGGCGACGCGGTGGCCAGCGGTGTGCCGGCGCGTGGCACGCTCGACGATGTGATGCGCCTGAACCTGCACAGCCATATTGCCTCGCGCGTATTGCTCTGCCTCGGCCGGGCCCCGGTGACGCAGGCCGACGAGGTGTACCGGCTGGCGCTCAAGCTGCCCTGGGGGCGCTGGTTCAAGCCGACGCAAACCCTGCGGGTGGACGTCACGGCCGAGCGCATTCCAGCGGAGCGCGCCCCCAGCCAAAAAGCGGTGTGGCCGGCCACGGCCCGCAGCGGCCGCGACAGCCCCGCTCGCAGCGGCGGCTTTCTCGACAGTCTGCATTTCACCGCCCTGCGCGCGAAAGACGGCGTTTGCGACCACTTTCGCGCGCGCGGCGAAGAGCGCCCCAGCGTGGACCGCGAACAGCCCGATGTGCGGGTGCAACTGCACCTCACCGCGAGCGACGCCCTGCTGTATCTCGACACCTCGGGCGAGGCGCTGTTCAAGCGCGGCTGGCGCACCGAGCATGGCGAGGCACCGCTGAAGGAGAACCTTGCCGCCGGGTTGTTGATGCTCTCGGGCTGGACACCGGACGCCGTGCTGTTCGACCCGCTGTGCGGCGCCGGCACGCTGGCCGTGGAGGCGGCGCAGATGGCGTGCAACATCGCTCCGGGTCTGGGCCGCAGCTTCGGCTTCGAGCGCCTGCAAGGCTTCGACCGCGGCGTCTGGATCGGCCTGCGCCAGGCCGCCAGCGCGGCGCGGCGTGCGCCGCCAGCGGCCATCATCGCCGCCGACATCGACCCGCGCATGGTGCAGCTCACGCGCGCCAACGCGCAGCGCGCCGGGGTGGAGGGCGCCATCCGCTTCCAGCAGGCCGATGTGATGGACGCGGTGCCGCCCGTGCAACTGGCGCCGGGTCAGGTGGGGCACATCGTCACCAACCCGCCGTATGCCGAGCGCATCGAGGCCAAGGGCCGCGAGGCCGAAGACTTTCTGCCGCGCCTGGGCGACGTGCTCAAGCAGCGCTTCGTCGGCTGGCATGCCGCCTTGCTGCTGGCCGACCTGCAGGCCGACAAGGCCCTGCGCCTGAAGCCGGCGCGGCGCCACGTGGTCTACAACGGGCCGATCGAATGCCGCTTGTTCACCTTCATCCTGGTGGCCGGCCGGCCGCCGCGCAAGGCCGAGGCGGCGCCAGCCTGAAGATGTTGAGGAGAGGATGAGCCCCGTCCCCGGGGCGCTCAAAGCCCGGGCTTGGCGCTGGGGAAGAACAGCGGCTCACCGTTGATCTTGGCGCCGGCAATCGCCTGCTGGCCGACCGGCGAGGTGAGCCAGTCGATGAAAGCGCGGCCCTGCGCGGCTTTGACCTGCGGGTGTTTGGCGGGGTTGACCAGCATGACGCCGTAGGGGTTGAACAGGGAGGGGTCGCCTTGCAGCACGATGGTCAGGTCGCCCCGGTTCTTGAACGCCAGCCAGGTACCGCGATCGCTCAGGGTGTAGGCGCCCAAAGCCGCAGCGGTGTTGAGCGCCTGCCCCATGCCGGCGCCGATTTCGCGGTACCACTTGCCGCGTCCCTCGGCCACCGGATCGACGCCCGCCTGCTTCCAGACGCGCAGTTCGGCGGCGTGGGTGCCGCTCTTGTCGCCGCGCGAGATGAACAGCGCCTGCTTCGCCGCGATGCGCCGCAACGCGTCCGCCAAGGTCTTGGCCTGCGCCACATCCGCCGGATCGGACTTCGGGCCGACGAGGACGAAATCGTTGTACATGACGTCGCGCCGGTCCACGCCCCAAGCTTCGGCGACGAAGCGATCTTCCGCCGCGCGGTCGTGCACGAACACCACGTCGGCATCACCACGCCGGCCGATGTCCAGCGCCTGCCCCGTGCCCACGGCCACCACCTTCACGGCAATCCCGGTGTCCTTGGTGAACAGCGGCAGGATGTGGCCGAACAAGCCCGACTGCTCGGTGGAGGTGGTGGAGGCGACGACGATGCCGGGCGCGGCTTCTTTCTCGACTTGCGCCTGCGCGGCCAGCGGGAACAGGGCCAGCGCTGCGGCGCTGATCAGGCCTGCGGCGTGCAGGCGTAGGCGGGTGAACATGAGACGTCTCCTTGGATGTCTGTGCCGCTGTGTCGCGGCGCGGGGTGATGCGGTTCGTGGTTGGTTTGCAGGTGGCCGTGTTCGAGGCGCAGCACCCGCTGCGCCAGGGCAATCTCTTCCGGGCGATGGGTGCTGAGCAGCACCGTGATGCCCTGCGCGGCGAGGTCTTGCACGTCTTGCAGGATGGCTGCGCTGGCCCGCTGGTCGAGATGGCTGCAGGGTTCGTCGAGCAGCAGCAGCACGGGCTGCAACATCCAGGCGCGCGCCAGCGCCAGACGCTGGCGCTGGCCGGACGACAGGCTGGCGGCGCTTTGCCGCGCTTGCTCCTTGAGGCCTGCGCGGGCAAGCGCGGCATCGAGCAAGGCGCGGCGGTTGTCGGTGGACGCTGCACACAAGGCCAGACGCAAGTTGTCCTCCACCGAGGCGCGCAGCAAGGGCGTGTGCGCAAACACCATGGCTTGCGCGGCATAGGCCATGCCGTCCTGCGGGGGCGCCTCGCCGGCGAAGCGCAAGCTGCCGCAGCTCGGCACGTCGAGACCGTGAATCAGCCGCAGCAAGCTGGTTTTGCCCGCGCCGTTCGGCCCCACCAGCGCGGTGATGCCGCCGCGCTCCAACTGCAGATCGAGGTCGCGCAACACCCAGTTCGCGCCCCGTCGCAGGCCCACGCCGTGCAGGGTGATGGGGAACAGCGAGCCTTCGGTCATCGCCTGGCTCCCATGGCGCGACGCGCCGTCCCTCCGAGAGGGAATTCGTCCTTGAGGCGGCTCTGCGGGCTCATGCGCCCTCTCCGTACCGCGCTGCCGCATGCTGGCGCAGCAGGGCGGCGGCGGCATTGACCAGCAGCACCAGCGCCATCAATACCGTGCCCAGGGCCAGCGCCAGCGGCAGGTCGCCCTTGCTGGTTTCCAGCGCGATGGCGGTGGTCATGGTGCGGGTGTAGCCCTCGATATTGCCGCCGGCGATCATCACCGCACCGACCTCGGACACCGCCCGGCCAAACCCGGCGAGCGCTGCGACCAGCAGGGCATGGCGGCAGTCCCACAACAGCCAGCGCACGCGCTGCAAGGCACGCAGGCGCAGCGAGCGCAGGGGGTCGCCGTGCAGTCGCCAGGATTCGGCCACGATCTGTCGCGTCACGGCGGCAATCAACGGCGTGGTGAGCAGGGTTTGCGCCAGAATCATCGCCGGCACCGAGAACAGCAAACCCAGCTCGCCCAAGGGCCCGCTGCGCGAGAGCAGCAGATACACCAGCAAGCCGACGATCACCGAGGGCAGGCCGAGCAGGCTGTTGAGCAGCGCCACCAGCGCGCCGCGCCCGGGAAACGCATGCACCGCCAGCCAGGCTCCCAGCGGCAGGCCGAGCAGCAAACCCAGCAGCACGCTGGAGCCGCTGACGCGCAGCGATACGCCGACGATGTGCCAGGTGGCCGCATCGCCCGCGGCCAGCAGTTGCCAGATTTGAGAGAGCATGGAAAGATGTGAGCGCATGCAGCGATGAACATTCGCATACTAACGCTTACATCCAAACACATTCACGTTGCAGGCCGAAAAAGGGTCTCGCAGACCTCAGTCCGGCAGCAAGGCCAGGCGCAGCACCTCGGCGCTGTAATGCCGCGCCACTTCGGTGGTGAAGCGGTCGAAATCCAGGTGGGCATCGGCGTCGGCGCGGTCGGAGATGCTGCGCACCGCGGCGAAGGCCACGCCGTAGTCGGCGCACACCTGCGCCACGGCGGCGCTTTCCATGTCCACCGCCAGCGCGTCGGGCAGGGCTGCGCGCAGGCGCTGTGCGTCAGCCGGGCCGCCGACGAAGCGGTCGCCGCTCAGCAACAGGCCATGATGCACGCGCGGCGCATCGATGTCCAGCAGCTTCAGGTGCGCCTGCCCGGCGGCGCCATGCAAGGCCCCGGCGATGGCGGCCCGCGCGGCGAGCAGCAAACGCGCCGACCAGAGGGCATCGGCGGCGAAGCGGCTGGTGCCGGTGAGGGGCACCTCGTAGCGCGGGAACAACGGCGAGGCGTCGAGGTCGTGCTGCAGCAGGTCGCGGGCGACGACGATGTCGCCGATCTTGACCGCCGCGCCCAAACCGCCGGCGGTGCCGGTGAACAGCAGGGCGTCGCAGCCGAACTCGGCGATCAGGCTGGTGGCGCTGGTCGCGGCCGCCACCTTGCCGATGCCGGACAGCGCCATCACCACCTCGTGCCCGTGCAGCCGGCCGCGGTGATAAACGCGCTTGCCGTGCAGCCGCTGGGGCTGCGTGGGAATGAGTTGTTGCAGCAGCATCTGCTGCTCGGCCTGCATGGCACACAAAATGCCCAGGCGGGAAGGTTCGGTCATGGCCGCGTGCGCCCCCAGACCTGCCGCGTTGCGTCAGGCCCCCCGAGGGGGATGAGAAAACCTGGGGCTGAGTACCGCGGCTCCGAGCCTGCCAGTGCAGGCTTGGACGGCACGAAGGCCAGACGACTCAGGCGGCTGGCGGCCCGGCGTTTTCTCATGAGTCGAAGGCGGCCGCCGGCGAGGGTGCTGGGCCGAGGTCGAGCGCGTCGGTGAACAGGCCATCGATGCCCGCCGCGCACCACTGCGCCTGCACGGCTGCGTCGTTCACGGTGTAGAGGCGCAATCGCAAAGCGGCGGCGTGCACGGCATGTGCCAGCTCTGGCGTGCACGCCCTGGCATCGAGGTGGAGGGCCTGCAGCGCCAGGGTTTGCGCGGCCTCGCGCCAGTGCTGCAGCAAGGCCGCGCACAGCCAGGCGCGGGGCAGTTGGGGCGCCGTGCGCAGCGCGCCCTGCAAGGCCGGGATGGAGAATGAAGACAGACAGGGCGGCTGCGCGGCATCGGCCCAGAGCCTAGCTGCAGCCTGGGCGATGCGAGCGCCCCAGTCGGCTTGCTGCGCGGCGCTGGCGTCGGCATCGGGCTTGATTTCCAGATTGAGCCAGATGTCCTGTCCGGCCAGCAACGCCGCCACGCTTTCCAGCGATGGAATGCGCTGATGTGAGCCCCCAGCCGTGCGCAAGCGGACTCCTGCCGGGGGGCGCTCGCCAGCAAGGCGCGGCTTGAACGCGGCGCCCGCATCAAGCTGCGCCAGCCGTTCCCAGGGCTGCCAGCTGGCGCGGCCGCTGGCCTCGGTGGTGCGGCCAAGCAGGTCGTCGTGCAGCAGGAAGGGCACGCCGTCGGCGCTCAGTTTGACATCGCATTCAAAGGCACTGAAACCTGCCTGCAAGCCGGCTTTGAATCCGGCAAGCGTGTTTTCGGGAGCCAGCCAGCCGCCGCTGCGGTGAGCGATGCGCTGGCAGGGTTCAGTCGAGATGAACGGGTTCCCCATGGTGGCCTGCGAAATATGTGACTTGCTGTAACTCTACTCGGTATGCGTTATATCTATTTGAATATAAAGTAATACAGATGGCAGTAGCCTTGGCCAGACCCGATTCTCTCCAGCGCAGCACACACGCATCAACCCCGAAACCGCATGCAGACTTGTTTATGCCCCATCGCGCATATGTGCACGTTGAACGATGTGCACCAAAGAAAGCCGGGCTGGCAACTCACTGCCCAGAAAACTTGATTGATTTCATCGAAAACAGTGGTTTGTGTTCGGCCGTGAAACAACCTGAAATGCATCCATCCGCCACTTTGGGCGGATTCCGGCCCGCAGTGGCCGAGTGAACCCGGAGGAGGCATTCATCATGACATCCAAGAAACCTGAAATCGACACCATTCTGCGTCGGCAATTGTTGCAGGCTGGGGCGCTTGGCCTAGGCTCCGCGCTGCTGGCACGCAGCGCCCTGGCCGCCGACATGGTCAAGCTGCCGCTGCCCGGCGGGCCGGATGAGCGACGGCTCACCAGCGCCTTCCCGCAAAAAGGCACGATGATTTTGCAGCGCACCCGACCGCCGTTGCTGGAGACGCCGTTCGCGGTCTACGACAAGGGTGTGTTCACCCCGGTCAACGAGTTTTACGTGCGCTGGCACTGGGCCGACATTCCCACGCACATGGACCCCAAGACCCATACCGTGACCATCAGCGGGCATGTGAACCAGGAACTCAAGTTCACCGTGTTCGACCTCATGCGCAAGTTCAAGCATGTGGAGCTGGCGGCGGTGAACCAGTGCTCCGGCAACTCGCGTGGCTACTTCCAGCCACGCGTGGCCGGCGGCGAATGGAGCAACGGCGCCATGGGCAATGCCCGCTGGGTGGGCGTGCGGCTCAAGGACGTGCTCGACGAAGCCGGCGTCAAACCCGGCGCGGTGCAGGTGCAGTTCGAGGGCTCCGAGCGACCAGTGATTCCCACCGCGCCGAACCTGAAGAAATCGCTCAACGTGGACCATGCCCGCGATGGCGAAGTGATGATCGCCTGGGAAATGAACGGCCAGGCGCTGCCGCTGCTCAACGGCTTCCCCTTCCGCCTCATCGTCCCCGGCTGGTACGCCACCTACTGGACCAAGATGCTGCAGCACGTCACCGTGCTCGACCATGAGGACACCAATTTCTGGATGCATCCGGCCTACACCATCCCCGACAACTGGCCGCAGGCGAACATGACGCCGGGCGAGAAAGACGTGAAGTTCGTGCCCATCAACAAAATGGTGCCGCGCTCCTTCGTCACCAATCTCACGACGGGCGCCAAGGTACCGGCGGGCCGGCCCGAACTGGTGCGCGGCATCGCCTTCGGTGGCGACACCGGGGTGAAGATGGTGGAGCTGTCGATCGACGGCGGCAAGACCTGGATGCCGACCCAACTCGGCAAGGACTACGGCAAATACAGCTTCCGCCAATGGACCGCGCATGTGAAGCTGGACAAGGGCGCGCAAACGCTGATGGCCCGCTGCACCAATAGCGACGGCCTGCAGCAGCCCATGACGCCGAACTGGAACCCGGGCGGCTTCATGCGCAATGTGGTCGAGTCCACATCCGTGATGGCCGTTTGAACGAGGAGACACGCATGAACAACGCACAACGCATCGCAGCACTCGGCCTGGCGCTTGCCGCATTCGCCGCCACGGCCTTGCTGCTGACCAGCCCGGCCCAGGCCGTCACCCTCAAAAGCACCAGCGTCAAGCTGCCCGAAAGCAGTCGCGTGTTCCCGGGCGACTCGGCCGGCGCCAAGGCCGCCAACAGCTACTGCCTGATGTGCCACTCGGTCGGCATGGTGATGAACCAACCGGATCTGGGCAAGGCCGCCTGGCTGGTGGAGGTCAACAAGATGAAGAACGCCTTCAAGGCGCCCATCCCCGAGGACCAGGTTGCCGTCATCGCCGACTATATCGACGGCATCAAGGGCAAGAAGTAAGAGAGTAGGGAGGTCAAGGACAAGCTCATTGCCCGCACTGGGCCTTGAGCTTGTCGAGCTGGCTGTAGGTGATGGGCTTGCCACCAACGGTGGCGGCGCTGATGGCCTGCACCATGCAAGGTGTGGAGGCGCTCATCTCCAGCTCGGCGGGGTCGACCGGCAGGCCGTCGCGGCGCCAGCGCAGCAGGCCGAGGATGATGACCAGCACCAGGATGCCGACGCCGATGCCGATGAGCCCCTGCCATTGCACGTTGAGCGGTTTCTTCGGGCTGATGCTGTCCTGGGTCATGGCAGTGGGCTGGCAGATGGCGTGGCGTTGCGGGGCGCAGCGGGTGCGCAGGGGCGCAGTTTAGGGCCCGACCCCCCGGTTCCGGCCCCGCCTTCAGGCTGCGTGCAGCAAAGCCGGGTTGAGGGTGTAGGTGCCGCTGATGCTGGCCTGCGCCAAGACATGGCCGGCGATGGCGGCGCGCACCTGCTGGCCGGTGAACACGCCGTCCACCGCGCAATGCGCCACGTCCAGCGCGTAGAGCGTGAAGATGTAGTGGTGCAGCAGCGCATCGTTCCACGGTGGGCAGGGGCCGTCGTAGCCGTAGTACAGCCCGGCCATGTCCTGGTCGCCCTGGAACCAGGCGGTGTAGTCGTTGATGCCGTGGCGCGGCGCGGATCCGGCCAGCGGCTGCTTGCCGCGCGGGGTCACGCCGGCGCTCATCGCGCCTTCGGCAATGACGCGCCAGTCCGGCGGAATGTCGACCAGCACCCAATGGAAAAAATCCACCCGCGGCAAGTCGGCGGGCACGGTGCGGCCGTCGAGGTTGACATCGTCGGCGCGACTGGGCACGTCCGGATCGTGGCTGATGAGGACGAAGCTTTGCGTGCCGGCCGGAACCTCGCTCCAGGCCAGTTGCGGGTTGCGGTTGTCCGACAGGGCCACATGGCCCACCGCGGACGGTTTGCAGAACGCGAACTGGATCGGAATGGCTTGCTGGTCCTGGAAAGACTGGCTGCTGAGTTGCATGGTGGGCTCCGGTTCTGGGCAGGGGGTCGAGGCGTCGTGGTGTGGCGCAAGAAGTGGATGCGCGATGGGGCTGTCGTCGGGGCCGTGTGGCGGCGGGTGTGCGTCAACCCTGGCTCGAATTTAGCGCAGCGAACGCACCCGCGCAGCCCTGGTTTGAGGGCCTGGCGTCGTGGCTTCGCGGGGGTTTTGCTGCGGCCTTGTTGTCGCGGGGGGCGTCGGCTGCTGCAACGGGCGCAATGGACTGTGGGGCGTCATTCGGGCAATTTGGCGGCGGCGTCCGGCTGGCCGCATTCCTCCTGGTGGGTTTCCTCGTCCTGCGGCAGGGTTTCAATCGTGACGCCGATGCCGGGAATGGCGTCCATCAGCGCCTTTTCCACCGTCAGCCGGCAATGTGCGGCGCGGCCCAGGGTCCACTGCGCCGGCATGTGCAGATGCATGCTGACGAAGCGGCGGGTGCCGGCGCGGCGGGTGCGCACATGGTCGAAGCGCATCTCCTTGCTGCGGTAGCGCACCAGCACCTGCTCCACCGCGACCAGATCGTCGTCCGGCAGGGATTTGTCCATCAGCCCGTCCACCGAGCGCGCCACCAGGCTGTAGGCCTCGCGCAGGATGTGCAAGGCCACGGCAATGCCGACCACCGGGTCGAGCCAGAGCCAGCCGGTGATGGGCACCAGCACCACGCCGACGATGACGCCGATGCTGGTCCACACGTCGGTGAGCAGATGGCGGCCGTCCGCCTCCAGCGCGATGGAGCGCAAGCGCTTGGCGCCCTGCAGCATCCACCAGGCCACGCCGGCGTTGATGGCGGTGGCCAGGGCGATGAGCGCCACACCCACCGGCACCGACTCCACCGGCTGCGGCGCCATCAGCCGCTGCGCAGCCTCGACGACGATGAGCACCGCGGCCACGCCGATGAGCAGACCCTCGATGCCGCTGGAGAAGTACTCCGCCTTGGAGTGGCCGTAGGGGTGGTCGGCATCCGGCGGGCGGCCGGCGATGCTGACCATGAGCAGCGCGAAGCCTGCGGCCACCACATTGACCATCGACTCCATCGCATCCGACAGAAAGCCCACCGAGCCGGTGAGTCGGAAGGCCAGCATCTTGAGCGCGATCACCAGCACCGCGGTGGCGAGCGAGACGTAGAGGTAACGGCGTATGTGCATGAGTCAGGGGTTGCGGGGGCCGAGCGTCCATCGGGCCAAGGCTTGCGCTTGGGCAAGCCTTGGCGTCGCAGACGGATTGTGCATGGCCGGCATGACGCTTTCACGTCGAGGCGGAACGCGGAACATTCGCCTTTGCATCGCAGCCCACAGGCGCTGGCGGCTTTGTGAGCGCCCCCAGACTGATGCCTAGCAGCCGCTGCCCCCGAGGGGGATGAAAAACTTGGGGTGGCCCTGCGCTTTCTCATCAGACGCCACCGCCTTGTCACAATGCTGCCGATAGACTGCAAGGTTCACCGGCCGCACCTTGGCGGCCCGGTGCCCGCCCGCACACCCATGTCCTTCGCCCTGCGCCGCCTGCCACTGCCCGTGCCCAACCGGCGCGACCTGATCGCGTTGCCGCTGGTCATCGCCCTGTTCTTCATCATCAGCCATGCCGGACACCAGATGGCGGTGCCCTATCGGCTGGGGCAGAACATCCCCATCTCGCTCTCGCCCACGGCCCTGCCCGAGTACGGCCTGTACACCGTGCTGCGCATGCTGGCGGCACTGGTGGTGTCCTTCGTCTTCACCCTGGGTTACGCCTGGCTGGCGGCGCACAACCGCTACGCCGAGCGCCTGCTGGTGCCGGTGCTGGACGTGCTGCAGTCGGTGCCCATCCTGGGCTATTTGTCGATCACCGTCACCGGCTTCATGGCGCTGTTTCCAGGCAGTCTGGTGGGGGTGCAACTGGCGGTGATCTTCGCCGTGTTCACCTCGCAGGCCTGGAACATGACCTTCAGCCTGTACCAGTCGCTGAAAACCGTGCCACGCGACCTGCAGGAAGCCGCCACGCTGTACCGCCTCAACGCCTGGCAGCGATTCTGGAAGCTGGAGCTGCCGTTTGCCATGCCCGGGCTGGTGTGGAACACGATGATGTCGATGTCGGGCGGCTGGTTTTTCGTCGTGGCGTCGGAGGCCATCACCGTGGCGCACCAGACGGTCACCGTCCCCGGCATCGGCTCCTACATCGCCCGGGCCATCGAGGCGAAAGACCTCGGCGCCATCGGCTGGGCCATCGGTGCGATGATCGTCATCATCCTGCTGTACGACACGCTGATGTTCCGCCCCATCGTCGCCTGGGCCGACAAGTTCAAGTTCGAAATGACGTCCTCCGGCGAGGCTCCGCGCTCGGCCGTGCTCGACTACCTCAGACGCACCCGTGTGCTGCGTCAACTCGCGGTGATTCCCGCCGCGCTGTGGGAATTGACGGTGCGCCTGAGTCCGCGCGTGGCGCAGAAAGCGCCAGCGCCCGCCGCGCGCCGGCGCTGGGGCGACGGCGTGTTCTATGCCGCCGTGGTGGTGATCGCCGTGTGGGCCGTGGTGCGGCTGGTGCAAGTGCTGCCGCGCGACTTCGGCTGGCCGCTGGTGGGCCATGTGCTGTGGCTGGGCCTCATCACCGGCTTCAAGGTGTTCGTGCTGGTGGCGCTGTCGGCGCTGATCTGGGTGCCCGTGGGCGTGTGGATCGGGCTGCGGCCGCGCTGGGCACAGGCGGCGCAGCCGCTGGCGCAGTTTCTCGCCGCCTTCCCGGCCAATCTGCTGTTCCCGCTGGTGGTGGTGGCCATCGTCCACTGGCATTTGAACGTGAACGTGTTCAGCGCCCCGCTGATGATTCTCGGCAGCATGTGGTACATCTTGTTTTCGGTCGTGGGGGCGGCGTCGGCCATTCCGTCCGACATGCGCGAAGCCGCGCAAAATCTGGGATTGCGCGGTTGGCTGCTGTGGAAGCGGCTGTATCTGCCGGGGGTGTTTCCCGGCTTCGTCACCGGCGCCATCACGGCCTCGGGCGGGGCGTGGAACGCCAGCATCGTTGCCGAAGTGGTCAGTTGGGGCGACAAGACCCTGGTGGCCACCGGATTGGGCGCCTTCATCAGCCAGGCCACGGCGCAGGGCCGGAGCGCGCAGATTGCCCTTGGCGTGGGCGTGATGTCGCTCTATGTCATCCTGGTCAACCGCTTATTCTGGCACCGTTTGTACGAATTGTCCGTGCGCCGCGTGCGCCTGGACTGAGTGCGCTGATTGCCACACCTGAAGCCACACCTGAAGTCGCACCGCACGGAGACAAGACCCATGGCTGCCGTTCCGCAAACCCTGCATCCCCGGCCCACCGCAGCCGAGGCCGCCCCCGGCCTTGCGCCGCAGCCGCACGAGGGTGTCGACATCTTCCGCGCCGAGCATGTGCGCAAGGCCTTCAAGGCGCCAGACGGCACCGATCTGCTCATCCTCGACGACATGAATATGCACCTGCGCGAGGGTGAAATCCTGGTGCTGCTGGGGCGTTCCGGCTCGGGTAAATCCACCCTGCTGCGCATGCTCGCCGGGCTGATTCCGTCCAGCGGCGGCACCCTGCTGCATCGCGGCCGCCCCATCGACGGCCCGGTGCCGGGGCTGGCCATGGTGTTCCAGAGCTTCGCCCTGTTCCCCTGGCTCACGGTGCTGCAGAACGTCGAGCTGGGGCTCGAGGCGCTCAAAGTGCCGCCGGCCGAGCGCAGGCAGCGCGCGCTCGCCGCCATCGACCTGATCGGCCTGGACGGCTTCGAGTCGGCCTATCCGCGCGAGCTGTCGGGCGGCATGCGCCAGCGCGTGGGTTTCGCCCGGGCCCTGGTCATCAACCCCGATGTGCTGCTGATGGACGAGCCGTTCTCGGCACTGGACGTGCTCACCTCCGAGACCCTGCGCACCGACCTGCTCGACCTCTGGGCCGAGCGCAAGATTCCCACACGCGGCATTTTGCTGGTGTCGCACAACATCGAGGAAGCGGTGCTGATGGCCGACCGCATTCTCATCCTCGGCTCCAATCCCGGGCGCGTGCGCGCCGACATTCCGGTGCAGTTGCCGCAGCCGCGCGACCGCGAGTCGCAGGAGTTCCGCGATCTGGTCGAGCATATCTACGGCATCATGACCGCCCGCCCCGCCGCCAGCGTGAATGTGGCGCAGCGCGGCGCCATCAGCATCGGCCACCGCCTGCCGCATGTGTCGATGAACCAGATCGCCGGCCTGCTCGAAGAGCTGGCTTCGCTGGAGCAGGGCAGCGGCAACAGCCGCATCAGCCTGCCCGAGCTGGCCGAGGACATGCACTTCTCGGTGGACGATCTGTTCCCGCTGATCGAGGCGGTGGAGCTGCTCGGTTTCGCCCAGGTGCTGGAGGGCGACATCGAACTCACCCCCGCCGGCCGCGTCTTCGTCGAGGCCGATGTGCAGGAGCGCAAGTCGCTGTTCGCGCGCCATCTCATCGACCGCGTGCCGTTGGCCGCGCGCATTCGCGCCGTGCTCGACGAGCGCCACAACCACCTCGCACCCGGCGCGCGCTTTCGCAACGAACTGGAAGACCATTTCAGCGAGGAAGAAGCCGAGCGCGTGCTCGACACCGCCATCGACTGGGGCCGCTACGCCGAGGTCTATGCCTACGACGACAACGCCGATGTCTTCAGCCTGGAGAACCCCGGCGAGGACGAGGCCGAAGGCCTGGCCGCCTGAGGCGGGTGGTTGACGCCGCTGCCGCGCCAAGCGAGCACCACCCATGCCCAGCGTCGATCTCGTCTACTTCAACGCCGGCGGCGGCCACCGCGCCTCGGCCCTGGCACTGCAGCAGGCGATCGCCGCAAGCGGCCTGGGCTGGGCCGTGCGGCTGGTCAATCTCACCGAGGTGCTCGACCCGCAGAGCAGTTTTCGCAAGCTCACCGGCATCGCCCCGGAAGACCTGTACAACAAGCGTCTGGCGCACGGTCTGACGCTGGGCCTGGCGCAGGAACTCAAGCTGCTGCAGGCGCTCATCCGCCTAGCGCACCAGCCCATGCTCAAGTCCCTGCAGCAGTATTGGCTGCGCACCGAGCCGGACATGGTGGTCTCGCTCATCCCCAACTTCAACCGCGCCCTCTGCGAGAGCCTCGCGGCCAGCCTGCCGGGCGTGCCTTTTGTGACCGTGCTGACCGATCTGGCCGATCATCCGCCGCATTTCTGGATCGAACCCGGGCTGGCCCAGCATGTGGTTTGCGGCAGCGCCCGCGCCGTGCAACAGGCCCGCGAGGCCGGCCATCCAGCGGCGCACATCCACCCCACATCGGGCATGATCATCCGGCCGGATTTCTACTGCGAGCCTGCCGGCTTCGACCGCGCCGCGCGGCTGCAAGCCCTGGGCCTGGACCCGGCCCGTCCCACCGGCGTGGTGATGTTCGGCGGCCACGGCTCGCGCAGCATGCTGGGCATCGCCCAGCGCCTGCCCGAGGTGCAACTCATTGTGATGTGCGGCCACAATGCCAGACTTGCCGACAAGCTGCGCGCCCTGCCGGCCACGGCGCCGCGCCTGATTCTGGGCTTCACGCCGGACGTGGCCGAGTGGATGCGCCTGGGTGACTTTTTCATCGGCAAACCCGGCCCCGGCGCCTTGAGCGAAGCCCTGCAGCTCGGCCTGCCCGTGGTCGTCACGCGCAACGCCTGGACCATGCCGCAGGAGCGCTACAACACCGACTGGGTGCGCGACAACGGCTTCGGTCTGGTGCTGCGCAGCTTTCGCGGCATCGACGCCGCGCTGCCCGAACTGCTTGCCGCGCTGCCAGCCTACCGCGAACGCGTGGCCGCCTACCGCAACCGCGCGGTGTTCGAATTGCCCGGCATCCTGGCGTCCATCCTCGACGCTGTGCAGCAGCCGTTGAGCTCGGCTTCTGGCGCTGCAAGCGCTCAAGCCTGGTGAGTGGTGAGCACCGGACGGGTCACGACAACGGCAACGCGTTTCAGCCGCCGCCCTTCTGAAAATACGCGGTGAAGCGCCGCCACCAGCGAGCTCGGATTTCAGGCGTTGGCGCATCGAGTTCGATCTGCACCGACCAGCGTTCGAGCACGATCAGCCCCAGGCGGGTGGGCTGGATCGGGTGCAGGGCGATGCGCCAGGCGCAACCGTCGTGGCAACCGGCAAACATGTCGGGGAGATGGGGCGGCGGGCTTTGCAACGGGCCGAAGGCTTGCGCGAGTTGACGCGCGAATTCGGCGCGGGTGATGGCCATGTCCAGGATTGCGCTGGCCGGCGCGTCGGGGCCGAACATCTTGTGAGTGCCCCCAGACCTGACGCGTACGCGTCAGGCCCCCCGAGGGGGATGAGAAAGCTTGGGAGCGGCCCTGCGTTTTCTCATGGGTTCAACCGCCGGCAACCGGGGGCCAGATCGCCAGGGTTTCGCCGTCCAGCAGCGCCCGCGTGTCGCGATGTTCGGGATGGATGTAGACGCCGTCCACCAGCACCAGATGCACCAGCTGCCAGGGCAGGCGAAAGCGTTCGACCACGTTCTGGATGGTGGTGCCGGCGGCCAGCTCAAGGCTGATCTGGTGGCCCTGGCGCGGCTGCGGCAGGTAGTCGGTGAGCGTGGCCATCAGCTTGAGCTGGATGCGCACCGTCTGCGCCGCGGCGACAGGGGTGGCGCTGTCGGGCGCGGCGTCGGAGGTGGCGGGCGGATCGGCTGGAGCGGTACGCATGCGGGGCGAATGAACGGGGCTGGTGTTGGTGGGAAGGCTGGCTGTGCGAAAGGACGTTGGCGCAGGAAGCCGGGAAGGGCGCAGTTCGGGCACCCTTGTATGTTTAAACCAGACCAGCGCGGTACAGTCGGATCACCGCTGAGGTGACCAGACCGGACCGTGCAGCCTGGAACGCCCTGGAGTCGGCGAGCCTGCTCGCCAGCTCGTGGCTGAGTTGAT